>JBOIAB010000290.1:0-22462 GCA_050738635.1 Steroidobacteraceae bacterium | reverse complement strand
GGCAGACGCCGAGTACCGGCACGTGGCCGGCAAAGGCGCGGATCATCTCCATGGAGACGCCGGCGTCATATGGAGTGCCGGGGCCGGGGGAAATGCAGAGGTGCGTCGGGGCAAGGGCGCGGGCCTCCGGCACCGTGATCGCATCGTTGCGGTATACCAGCACCTCAGCACCCAACACCAGGAATGCCTGCACCAGGTTGTAGGTGAAGGACTCGTAGTTGTCGATCAGGAGCAACTTGCGGCTCACAACCCCTCCTCCGCCAGCTCGAGCGCGCGCGCCATGGCGCCGCTCTTGGCCAGAACCTCATCGTGCTCCGTCGCCGGTACGCTGTCGGCGACGATTCCGGCGCCGGCCTGGTAGCTGTACTCGTCACCCCGGAAGACCAATGTGCGGATGGTGATCGCATGGTCCATGTCACCGCGGGCGCCGAAGTAGCCCACCGTGCCACCGTAGAGTCCGCGGCTGACAGGCTCGAGCTCGTCGATGATCTGCATGGCGCGCACCTTGGGCGCGCCGACCAGGGTGCCGGCCGGAAAGGTCGCCGCGAAGAGATCGAACGCGTCGCGCCCGGGCGCGAGGCGACCGCTGACGCCGCTCACCATGTGCATGACATGGCTGTAGCGTTCAATCGAGCGATAAGGCTCGACTCCGATGCTGCCCGCAAGCGCCACGCGCCCGAGGTCGTTGCGCGCCAGGTCGACCAGCATGACGTGCTCGGCATTTTCCTTGGGATCGGCGCGCAGCTCCGCTTCCCGTGCCATGTCGACCTCGGGGTCGGCCGCGCGCGGGCGCGTGCCCGCGATCGGTCGCAGCTGCGCCTGACCTTCCTTCAGTCGCACCAGCGCTTCGGGCGAGGAGCCCACGACGGTTACGTCGCCCAGTGCGCAGTAGTACATGTAGGGGGATGGATTGATCAGACGCAGTGCGCGGTACGCCTGGAATGGGTCCAGCTCATGACGTCCCTGGAATCTTGTTGAAAGGACGAGCTGATAGACATCGCCCGCCGCAATGTATTCCTGTGTCCGCCGGACTCCCGCGAGGTAGTCGTTTCGGCTGAACGCTGGCTCGGGCCGTCCGTAACGGCCGGGGCGAGCGCCATTCGGCAAGCCACCCCGCAATGCGCGAATCACCTCTTGCCGCAGGCTTCGCCTGTCTTCCTGCGAGCCGTCGTGAAGCAGCGCAATTCCGCGAGTGAGGTGGTCGAAAACCAGCAGCGAGCGAGGCGCGATGTAATGGAGGGCGGGGACGCCGCTCTCGCGTCCGCGGGGCAAGGGCAGCTTCTCGAAGAACCGCACGACATCATAGGCCGCATAGCCCACCAGTCCGCCGGCGAGCGGCACACCGGCGATCTGCGGGCTCGGCTTGGGTGCGCGAGCGAGCGCCGCGCGCAGCGCCGCGAGCAGTTGCTCGGCCCCTCCTGGGCCTCGGCCCTCCGGGCCCGGCGCTGCGCGCCGTCCAAAATCGCTCCCGGCGATTTTGTCCGCCCCGACGTGCAATCCGTCGTGGTCGAGCCGCACCTCGAGGCCTTCGCCAAAGCCGATGAAGGAGTAGCGTGCCAGGCGCTCGCCGCCCTCCACGCTCTCGAGCAGGAAGCGCGGCGCGAAAGCGGCCAGCTTGATGAAGGCCGAGACCGGCGTGTCGAGGTCTCCAGGGATGTCGAATACAGTGTTCATAACAACAAAAAACCCACTCCGGAGTGTTCCGGAGCGGGTCCTGGTGGCGTTGTGTGTTTAGTAGGTGTCGGGAAACTAGCAGCCGCGTCCACGTCCAGGGGCCCACTCCTGATGCGGAGTGCGCCACCACCACTGGGGACGGAGCAACTGCTGCGACATGTGGCGGAGAGTATCACCGCCGGGCACTGGGCTACAATAGCTGCCCGCCGACCCGGTTTTCGTCTCATCCGGACACCGATAAGGACCGCTTGCCGTGCCGTCTTTCGATGTAGTTTCCGAGCTCAACTTCCACGAAGTGGCGAACGCCGTCGACCAGGCGAACCGCGAGCTCGCGCAGCGCTTCGATTTCAAGGACACGGGCGCGCGCTTCGAGCTCGAGGAAGCCAGCGTGACCCTGCACGCGCAGGTGGATTTTCAGCTGAAGCAGATGCTCGAGATCCTGAAGTTGCGGCTCGGCAAGCGCGGCATCGACCTGGCCTGCCTCGACATCAAGGAGCCCGAGGTCAACCTCGCCGCGGCCCGCCAGCAGGTGCTCCTCAAGCAGGGCATCGATGCCGATACCGGCAGGAAGATCACGCGCCTCATCAAGGACTCGAAGCTCAAGGTCCAGGCCGGCATCCAGGGCGAGAAGGTACGGGTCAGCGGCAAGCAGCGCGACGACCTGCAGGCGGCCATCCAGCTGCTGCGCGGCTCGAAGGTCGACCTGCCGCTGCAGTTCAACAACTTCCGCGACTGAGGCGGCGCAGATGGCGGCCCCGCGTTCGCTCATCGGTTTGCTGTGGGCCGCATTCGTTGTCTGCTGGCTGGTGCTCGCGCAGTTCAACAAGAAGGCGAGCAGGAACACGCCGCTGTGGGGCGGCTGGGGCGTGCGCGTGGCAATCCTCGTCGGCGTGCTCATCGTGCTGCCATTTCGGCAACACGCCATCGCAGCCCGCATCGTTCCCATCGGCCGCTCCCTGCCGCTTCGTCTGGGCATCACGGGGCAGTGGCTGGGAGTTGGGCTGTGCCTGGTGGGCTTCGGGCTCGCCGTCTGGGCGCGGTTATACCTTGGCCGCAACTGGGGTATGCCCATGTCCCTGCGGCAGGGCCATGAGCTGGTGACGTCCGGCCCGTACGCCTATGTACGGCATCCGATCTACACCGGGATCATGCTCGCGATGATCGGCTCGGCCGTGACCGAGAACCTGCTCTGGCTGCTCCTCTTCACGCTCTATTTCGCCTATTTTCTCGTCAGCGCGCGTACCGAGGAGAAGATGATGCTGACGCAGTTTCCCGACGCCTACCCGCCCTACCGGCGCCGCACGAAGATGCTGATCCCGTTCTTGTTCTAAAGCCGCGGCGCAGCGAGCTCAGCGACGGCTTGCGGGCACCCGTAACCGGAGCTGCAACGGCTCGTTGAGATTCTGGAGAAATTCCCGCCGCTGCAGCGGTGTCAGGCCGGCCCAGTCGACTTTCTCGGCGTGTGTGCGCCGCAGCTCACGGTCGCTGACGCGGGCTCGCGCGCGGCTATTGCTCGTCCATCGGGTAGGCAACCGCTTGGTGACGCCCCGGCGCAGCAGGTCGACTACCGCCGAGGCAACATCCGCATCCCGGGTGAGATCACTGTGTGCGGCCTTCGCAAAGTACGTGTTTGCGTTGTCCAGCGCAGCGCTGCTGGCGGGTACGGTTCCATCTCCGTGCCGCGTAACGGTATATACGAAGCCAGCGCGTCCTTTGGCGACCGCTGTTACGGTCTTCTGCCCGACGCCGGCGACTGCGACGAAGCGCTCATCGGCGGCCGGGAGGGATTCACGGAAGCGACGCGCGCGCTCGAAGAGCGGTGGCCGCAGCGCCGGACCGGAGTCGGGCCAGGCGCGCGGATCCAGCAGGTCGGCGGCGCCTTTCGCGCCGAATACCGGGATCATCTGGTAGAGGCTCGGGAAGCTGTTGAACACGTCCTCGGTGAGGCGCTCGGCGGTCGTCGCGCCATCGAGGCGAGCGATCTTTCTGACCACCGCGTAGGTACCCCGCAGAGCCTGGACGGGGGCGAACGACCCGCGGTTCGGAGTGCCGAGGAGCACCACACGCTCGACGTGCCGGGTTCCTGGGAGCGCCAGCGCGATGCGGCTGAGGAGCCCTCCCATGCTGTGCGCAACGATCGCCAGGCGCTGGGAGCTCAATTCACGCAGCCGTGCAGCGAGAGCCGCGCCGGAGTCCTCGACGCCGAGCCGCCAGTCGTAATCGTGGAGCGTAACGGCGAAGCCCGCCGCGCGCAGCCGCAGCCGCAGCTTCAGGTGGGAGTAGAGCACCACGCCGAGCGGGACGATCGGCGCGCCGGCATCCAGCCCTAGCAGCCCGAGCCGTCCCACCTGAATATCGATCGGATCGATCCACAGCACATCGTTGGGCAAGGGCGGCTGGCGCGCGATGCCGAGCTGCGAACCGAGGATTCCCGGCACCACGACGACGTGCGGCTGAGCATCGTTCACACCCAGGCGCTCCGCCTTGCGCGCAAGCCGAACCAGATCCGCGTACTCGGCCTGTCCGAAATACGCCGTCAGCTCCTGCTGGTGCTCGCCGGAGACCAACATGCTCTCGATCTCGACGGCGCTCCAGGCGAACCGGTCGTAGGGGGTGATGTGCTGTGTGGTTGTTCCCGGGCGGCTCACTCCCCAAGATTATGCCAGAGAGGCGCTCTCAGCCCGCCCGCTCGGCGATCAGTTTGCAGACGGCATCGATCGCTGCTTGCCGAGCCGTGGTCTTGCGCCACACGGCACCGACATGCCGCACCGGTACCGGCCGCGCAAACGGCAACACTACGACACCGCGCGCATCGGCATAGGCTCCTTTCGTGGCGAGCTCCGGCAGCAGCGTGACACCGGCACCCGTGGCAACCATCTGCCGCAGGGTCTCCAGGCTGGTGGCGCGAAAGTCCTGGCCTTCACCGGCGCCGATCCGGCTGCAGACCTCGAGCGCCTGATCGCGCAGGCAATGGCCCTCCTCCAGGAGGAGCAGCGTCTCACCCTCGAGGTCGGCCACCGCCACACGCTCACGCTTGGCCAGCCGGTGCCGATCCGGCAGCGCTACCGTGAACGGCTCGGCGAAGAGCTCCCGCGCCTCCAGGCCCTCGAGCTCCACCGGCAGCGCCAGGATGCCGAGGTCGAGCTCGCCGCCGCGCAGTTTCTCCAGCATCGGCGCGGTCTGGTATTCGTAGAGGTGCAGCTCGAGCCGCGGCAGCGCGCGCCGAATCGCCTGCGCGACCCGCGGCAGTAGATAGGGCCCGATCGTCGGCAGCAGGGCGAGCCGCAATCGTCCGGCCAGCGGGTCGCGATGCGCCCGCGCCAGGGTCACCACCTCGTCGCTGGCCTCGAGGATGCGCCGCGCCCGGGCGACGATCTGCTCACCGGCCGCGGTGAGCGAGACGTTGTTCGGCTGGCGCTCGATGAGCTGCGCTCCGAGATACTGCTCCAGCTTCTTGAGCTGTGCCGAGAGCGTCGGCTGGCTGACGAAGCAGCGCTCCGCCGCCCGGCCGAAATGCCGCGTGTCGGCCACGGCGACCAGGTAGCGGAGATCTTTCAATTTGATGTCGGCCATCGGCACCCGATATATGGCATCTATCGAGATTATAAAGTCAATCCATTGGATAAATGAGCACCCGGCACCCATGATGCTCGTGTTCCCGCAAGGGAACGGATGGTCAGTGATTACCCAGGAGCTCACGAAATGTTAGGCATCGGTCAGCGTTTTCCGGATTTCTCCCTCACCGGCGTGGTCTCGAGCGACCCCAAGGCCGCCTTCCAGCCGTTCACTCGGGACAGCTTCCCCGGTAAGTGGCAGGTCGTCTTCTTCTGGCCGAAGGACTTCACCTTCGTCTGCCCGACCGAGATCGCTGCTTTCGGCAGGCTGGAGAAGGAATTCCGGGCCCGCGATGCGCAGGTGCTCGGTGTCAGCACCGACAGCGACTTCGTGCACCTCGCCTGGCGGCGGGAGAAGGAAGAGCTGCGGAATCTGCCCTTCCCCATGCTTTCCGACATCAAGCGGGAGCTCGCGATCGGCCTCGGCATCCTCGACCCGGAAGCAGGGGTCGCGCAGCGTGCCACTTATATCGTGGACCCGCAGGGTGTCATTCGCTTCGTCTACGTCACCGACCTCAACGTCGGTCGCAATCCAGAGGAAGTCCTGCGTGTGCTCGATGCGCTGCAGACGGACGAGCTTTGCCCCTGCAACTGGAAGCAGGGCGATGAGACCTTGAAGGCGGCGTGAGCCGGCAGAAACCACGAAGGAAATGCCTATGACGACTTTGGACACCATTCGCGATGCGCTGCCGGACTATGCGCGCGACCTCAAGCTCAACCTGGGCTCGGTGCTCTCCCCGACGGGGGCACCGGGCCTGAGCGAGCGGCAGATCTGGGCGGTGGCCCTGGGCGCGGCCGAAGCTTCGCGCAACCCGGCTTTCGCCGCGGCCATCGGTGGGCTGGCGGCAGCGTACCTCGATGCCGCCCATCAGAGCGGCGCCCGGGCGGCGGCCGCCATCATGGGCATGAACAACATCTATTACCGCTTCCTGCACCTGGTAGAGGATTCGGAGTACGCCAGCATGCCGGCCCGCTTACGGATGAATGTCATCGGTAATCCGGGGATGGACAACGTCGATTTCGAGCTCGTCTCACTGGCGGTATCGGCCATCAATGGCTGCGGCACCTGTGTGGCCTCCCATGAGCGCCAGATCCGCCAACACGGCCTGCCGCGGGAGGCCGTGCAGAGCGCCGTTCGCATAGCCGCCACAGTACACGCCGTGGCCCGGGTACTGGATAACGTCGGCTGGCGAGCTGTCAGCGAAACTCTCGCGGCGGCATAGGCCGAAACCCTGGGCTTCGTAGCAAGGCAACTGCCGGCCCCGCGGGCACGCGTATCGCCCGCGGGACTGTCTTTTGCGGTACGATGGCCGGCGCAGCGGGCTCGACTACAAATTGTCTCGAAATCACCCGCACTTCCGTGCCGGTGAGGAGCAAGTCATGAATACCTTTGCCGACGAGCTGTCGAACACAGGGCAAGAGCGGAGCGAACCGGTTCGTCAGGAGCCGGGAGCGGTGTCGGATGCCGCCATCGTTGAACTGGGAAAGGTATCGGACACGCGCGGCGGATTTCTGGGCTCCAAGTTGGACACCGGGTTGGGCGTACGGCACTACTGACGTTCCCCTCCCAAGGGCGGGTCGCGGCGGGGGTTGCTTTGCTATAGCATCCCGCCGGCCAGCTTCATCCTGCTGGCGTGGAGTAAGTCATGAACAACTCTTCTGACACCGGCTCGAACATTGAGCACGAGCAGCCCGGCCGCCAGGACGCCGAGCCGCCGGCGGACGCAGCACTCTTGGAGTTGGGCAAGGTATCCGATACCCGGGGCGGATGGCTTGGGGTGAAACCGGACGTGGGCGCCGGTTTTATGCACTACTGAATCAACCGGGCTTACCAGCGTTTCCTGATGTCGACGCTCAGCACGCGTCCAAGCGCCTGAACGTTGAATAGGTCGTAACCCTGCTGGTCGTCGACGAACGGCGGATCCCGGTTGAGCAGATTGGTCGCATTCAGCGAGAATTCCATGTCGCTGGGCCAGCCGATATCCCCTCGGGTCCGATAAGCAGCCCGCAGGTCCACCGTGGCCCAAGGCGACACATCCGGCAAGAGAGCGCTGCCGGGATTCTTGTATCCGCCGGTATAGTTCACCGCCGCTTCGATCGTGGGCCCGGGCTGTTGCGGGCCCCTGCTGCTCCAGCCGACCGTCCCACGCAGCCGCAACGCCGGCGGATTCGCCACCGTGTTGACGATGTCGGTCGCGGGCGAGGTGTTGGTGACCGACTGGTCGAATTTGAAGACATAGTTGCCGGTGAGGTCGAGCGTCACAGTTCCCAACGGGCCGCTCAGGGAATCGTGCGCTTCCGCATCCACGCCGGTCGTTCGGGTCGACGATAGATTTGCCAGCTGACCGTCGATGATCGCCGCGGGGGAGCTGGCGAGGCATTGCGATACCGACTGCTGGTAGTAAGGACTGCCGCAGACGGCCTGAATCTGTGCCTGGGTTGGATTACGGGCAATGACCGCAGCCCATTCCACCTCATCCGCCAGGATCGCGAACGGGTTGTCCGCGCCCGGCTGCGCGATGCGGTTGTTGTAGTCGATCGAATAATAGGTCAGCGAAAACGTGCTGCCTGTCAGAAATGGCGGCGCCAGATCAAAGCCCGCCGTCCACGTCTTGGCCGTCTCCTCCTGCAGGTTGGGATTGGATCCTTCCTGCACCAGCACCAGTGAGCGCCCGCTCGGCGACTGCGGGTCCGGCAGAACAACCGACCCCGCCACATTTGCCGAGGTGTCATACAGACTGTCGAGTGTCGGGGCACGGAACGACCGCCCCCAGCTCGCCCGCAGCTTCAACGGCTGCATCGGGATCCATTGGATGCGGAAGGTTGGATTGAAGGTGCCGCCGAAGTCGCTGTAATGCTCGTATCGGCCGGCGACGTTCAGCTCCAATCGCGGCACGGCACGCGGATTGTCGCGGTCTCCGAGCAGCGGCAGCACCAGCTGTGAAAAGAGTGATCCGATGTGGCGCGAATAGCTCTGCGGGATCGTTTCCTCGGTGGGATCCAGCGGGCTCGGGACATCATGAAGCAGTCCCTCCTCGCGCCGCTCGACACCGACAGCGAGCTTGGCATCGCCGGCCGGCATAGCGAACAGCGATCCGTCCGCGACCAGACGTGTGTACTCGACGGTCGACCTGGCGTGCAGCGGGAAGTCCCGTTCGATCGCCGCCAGGGTGTGCGGATTGGTGGGACCGAACGGGTTGAACGCCGTTGCGGGGTTTGGATCGGCGAGGTAGGCGTCGAGCGTAGCCGGATCGGCCTGGTTATATTCATCGCTTCGCATGGATTGGCGACCGTACGACTCGCTCAGTGTCGCCTGCCACGTTTGACCCATCTGCAGCGTGGTCCCGAGCGTACCCATGTACACCTGGCTGGCGGTGGAAAAGGTCGAGGGTCCATAATCGTGCAGGAAGCTATATGCAACCTCGGCGTAAGGATAGTGGCTGCTGAAGGGATTCACATAAAAGGGGTTGGATGGCGGAACATACAGAGGCTGCGTGTCCGGCAGATAGTTTTCCAGCGTCTCGCGCTCGGTGAGACGCCCCTCGAAGAAGACCTGCAGCCTTGCGCTGACGTTCTGCGCCGCCGCCGCATACAGCTCATTGGCCCGCACCTCGGGGAAAAGCTGCAGGTCCGCGAACTGATTCTGCAGATTGAGGCTCGGCGCCAACGCCGCCATCACGGGGGCCTGGCTGCCCTGCGCCGCCGGAAGGCCGTATGCGGGCAGCCCCGTCTGCGGGTTCACGATGTTGCCGGGATAGCTGTAGTAGCTGTCGTAGTTGGCTCCGCCATAAGGCGTCTTATCGCCGTTCGCCGCATAGGGGCGCTGCGCGGCAGCAAGCGAAGACTCATCGGAGTACTGATAGGCGAGCATCGCGTGACCGCCATCCCAGTGCGTGCCCAGAAGCTGCGACGCCAGCATTTCGCGCCGTCCTCCGATCGCGCTCCCATATCTCAGCTGTGACCGCGCACCGTCGAAATCATTCTGCATGATGAGGTTGACGACGCCGGCGACTGCGTCGGATCCGTAAATCGCTGAGGCTCCGTCGGGCAGCACCTCGATGCGCTTCACCGCGCTCAAGGGGATGGTGGATACGTCGACGAAATCGCCGTTGAGACCCGACAGTGGCTGGCGCTCCCCGTTCACCAGCACCAGCGTCGCGCCTACGCCCAAGCCGCGCAGATCCAGCCCGGCGCCGTACTGGAAATTGGCGTCGATGCCGAGATCCTCGCGCGGCCCGTTCAGCGAGATGATCGGCTGCGAGTAGAGTGCATCCTGCACCGTCGCATAAGGCGCCATCGCCAGCTGCTGCGGCTTCAAGTATATGAGCGGCGCGACCGTGTCCTGGACGCCGCGGATCAGGCTGCCTGTTACGTTGACCTGCTCGAGCTGGCCGCCATCTTCATCGGCCGAGAACCTTCGACGCACCGGAGGAGTGACGCGGCGCGTAACCGCAACCGCCGATTGCCGCCCTCCTTCCGGCTCTGGGATGATGTCGACGGAGTTATCGGCGTCGAATCTGTACGTGTAGCCGGTTCCCTTCAGCATCAGAGCGAGCGCCGACGAGCTCGCCATCGCTCCCGAAACCGGATTGCTCTTCGCCTGCACCATCTCTGGAGTGGCGGCGAACCCGGGCTGCACACCGGACTGGTGATAGAACTCGATGAGCGCTTGCGGCAGCGGCTCGGCGGGCAGATTGAAGCGCACGACCGGATCGGCGGCCGACGCGTCCATCATGATCAACATTGAGAGCGACGCCGTATACCACAGATACAGCAGCGCACATCCAGCGAGGGACCTGATCCTGACCATCTTCCGACGAGCTGCCGCCCCTATCAACCCAGCCCTAAGTCATTGTAATTCGTCGCTTCTCCAGCAAACGCACTCTACCAGAGCCCTCGGCGGTGCGATACCAATCAACACCCCTCCCTGCGGAGGGGGCCAGACCCTGCAGAAGGGTCGTACGGTCATGCCGCAGATTGCGCCTGCGCCGGCCTACTTGGGCCCAGGCCGCCCCGTCAGGGCGGCGATTTTCCGGCACATTTCCGCTGTAGCATCGATGGCACCGGGTCCGAGTCCACTCAGCCGCTGGTCGTCGAATGCAAGCAGCCGGCCGGCTCTGACGGCCTCGAGGGACGGGAAGCGCCGCCACTGTGCCAGCCATGCGTCAGCCTCTGCTGTCGGGGCCGTCGCAATGATTATGTCCGGATTGCGCGCAAGTACCGCCTCGATGCCGATTGCGGGCGCGCGCTGCGGGAGGTCCGAAAACGCGTTGCGGGCACCGCATACCCGCAGCGCATCGCTCATCAGCTCCTTGCCCCCAACCGTGTAGAGCGGCCGATCCCACACCTCCAGAAGGACCGTGGGCGGATGGCTGACATGCGCATATTCCCTCTGCAGCGTAGCGAGCTTCGCCTCCAGTGCCCGTGCCGCCCGATCCGCCACGACGCTCGTCCCGGCCAGCCTGCCCAGCCGACGCAGCGAGCCGGCAATGCCGCCCAGAGCTGTGGCCTCCTGCCCATAGACAGGTATTCCCAAGCGCTCGATGGTAGCGATCTGCGCGGGGTTATTGCCGTCGGGCCAGACGATCACCACATCCGGCTTCAAGGCGATCAGACGCTCCAGGTCGATGGCGTCCGCAGTGCCCACCTGCGGCAGTTTCCTTTCCGAGGCCGGCTGTCCGGAGTATTCGATGGTTGCCACGAGTTGGCGGCTCGCGCCGGCGGCAAGCAGCATCGCAGTCGCCCCGGGAGCCAGGCTTACGATGCGCTGCGGCGGGTAGTGAATCGTGACGTTGTGGCCGAAGTCATCCGTGACGGTCGCAGTCGATGCCGCGCCTGCGGTGAACGCGCAGCCGAGCAGAATCAGAGCGCAAGAGGTCGCAAGCCACCGCGACCGACTCAACATCCCATACCCACCGTGTCTGCGGCCCATTGCACTATGGGTTGCAACCTCGCCGAGGCGAGGGCACGGGCCTCCTCGCAACCAAGCCACCGCCACTCGTCATGCTCCGGCCGCCCCAGCTCCGGACTCACCGGCAACGCGATCTTCTCCGTGCGCGTCGCGGCCAGATAGTAGCGCGCGATTTTCCTGTTGCCGTAGGGTCCGGTCTCGAGATAGACCTCTCCCCAGTTGAACTCCAGGTCCTCGATGAGCGTTTCCTCGCGCACCTCACGGCGCGCGGCCGCCAACGGCTCTTCACCTGCTTCGACGCCGCCCTTGGGGAAGTCCCAGTTCCGATATGCGCGCAGCATGAGAAACAGCCAACCGGTCGGACCGCGCCGCAAAACGACCACCCCCGCAGACATCCTCACACCCGCTGCGCCTCGGCATCCACCACACTCGCCGCTCCCTCTTCGACGACTCGGGCCAGGCCCATCGCCTGTGGCAAGACCTGCTTGGCGTAGAAATGCGCCGTGCGGGTCTTCGACTGATAGAACTCCTTCCCGGCCGCACCGCCACCCGCCTCGGCGATCGCGGCCGACTTGGCGAGCAGCCAGCCGCCGACGACCAACCCGCAGAGCTTGAGGTAGGGCACCGATACCGCCAGCGCGCGCTCCGGTGCAGCGGCGATGTTGCCGACCAGAGAGCGGGTCGCCGACTGCAGCAGGCCGACCCCTTGTAGCGCCGCATCGCGCGTTTCCCGCGGTGCGTCACCGTGCGGCTGCAGCGCCTGCAGCTCCCGGCGCATGTCGGCGCTGAGCGCCTCCATGGCGGCGCCTCGGTCGCGGCCGATCTTGCGGCCGATGAGGTCATTCGCCTGGATGCCCGTCGTTCCCTCATAGATCGTCGTAATGCGTACGTCGCGGACATACTGCGCCGCGCCGGTCTCCTCGACGAAGCCCATGCCGCCATGAACCTGCACTCCGATGGCGGCGACTTCGTTGGCGGTCTCGGTGCTCCAGCCCTTGACGATCGGAATCAGGAGATCACCGCGCGCCTGCGCGGCGGCCCGCGCGGCCGCATCTCCATGGTAGGCGGCGAAGTCGAGCTGCTGGCCGGCGTAGAAGGAGACCGCCCGCGAAGCCTCCGTGCAGGATTTCATGGTCAGCAGCATCCGCTTCACATCCGGATGATGGATGATGGGCAGCCGCTCGCTGCCGCCGGAGCCGGCCGGCTTGCCCTGCAGGCGCGTGCGCGCGAACTCCACCGCCTGTTGGAACGCGCGCTCGCCGACGGCATAGCTCTGCACGCCCACTGCCAGCCGCGCCGTGTTCATCATGATGAACATGTACTCGAGGCCGCGATTCGGCTCACCGACTATGTAGGCGACAGCTCCCCGATCATGGCCGAACTGCATGACGCAGGTCGGGCTCGCATGGATACCGAGCTTGTGCTCGATCGACACGCAGCGGACCTCGTTGCGCTCACCGCTGGAGCCGTCGGCATTGACCAACACCTTCGGTACGATGAAGAGCGAGATTCCCCTGACTCCCGCCGGTGCACCCTCGATGCGCCCGAGCACCATGTGGATGATGTTGTCGGTGTAGTCGTGCTCGCCCCAGGTGATGAAGATCTTCTGCCCGAAGAGCCGGTAATGATCATCCTCCGGCACGGCGCGCGTGCGCACCCGCGCGAGGTCGGAGCCGGCCTGCGGCTCGGTCAACACCATGGTCCCGGTCCATTCGCCGGTCGTCATCTTGGGCAGGAAGAGCCGCTGCTGCGCCTCGGTGCCGCAGAGCTCGAGCGCGTGCACCGCGCCATGGGTCAGCATCGGGCAAAGCTCGAACGAGAGATTCGAGGCGCCCCAGAGCTCCTGCACCGCGCTGCTCAGGGACTGCGGCACGCGCTGGCCGCCGAACCGCGGGTCGGTGCCGAGTTGCTGCCAACCGCCACTCACGAACTGCCGGTACGCCTCTTTGAATCCCTGCGGCGTCGTTACGCCTTCCGGCGACCAGTGCGCGCCCTCGCGATCGCCGGGACGGTTGAGCGGATCGAGCACGGTCTCGGCGAAGCGAGCGGCCTCCTGCAGGATCGATGCGCCGACCTCGTTGCTGTAGTCGGCGAGGGCGGGACAGGCGGCGAGCTGTCCGGTGCCGAGGAGCTCCTCGAGCACGAAACGCAGTTCCTCGAGCGGCGCTCGGTACATGAGTCATCTCCGGCGGAGCGTTGCGGGCCCGTTGGCAGCCCCGGTGGCGAGCTAGTGTAGCCGTGGCACCGCCGCAATCCTACTGGCCGGTAACCTGTCTGCCGGCGAGTAGGATTTCAGGGTCCGGCGAGCGCCGGCACCACGCTGGCGGCAAGAAATTCGACGAAGCGCCGCACTCGCGTATCGGCCTCCAGCGCCGCGGGATAAAGGGCGTGCAGCTCGGCCGCGGGGGGCGCGGTCCACTCCGGCAGCACCGGCTTCAGCCGGCCGGTGGCGAGCCCCTGGCGGCAGAGAAACGCCGGCAGCAGGCCGATTCCGAGGCCCGCGGCTGCGGCCGCATGCAGCACCGCCGGGTCGCTCACCGCGAGCTTGGGCGACACCGGAACTTCGGCGCGCTGCGCGCCGCGGCTGAGCAGCAGGCGGAATTCCGCCAGCTCGGCCGGCTCCGGTGTCAGCAGGTCGTGAGCGCGCAGATCCTCCGGCTTCAGCGGCGTGCCGCGGCGCTCCAGGTAAGCCGGCGTCGCGCACAGTACGGCGGGTGGTGTGCCGAGCGAGCGATGCGCAATCGCAGGATCATCCGGTGGCCGCGCGCCGATCGCGACGTCCCAGCCGCCTTCGGTGCCGACGCCATCGAGCGCGACTTCCAGCGGAATATCCGGGAAGCTCTCGAGAAAGCGCGGCACCAGCGGCGTCAACAACAGACGGCCATAGACCGGGTCGGACACAATGCGCAGTGGTCCGGTCGCAGGCGCATGCAGCTTCGCGATCGCCGCGCGCGCCGCATCGCATTCCTCGCTCACACGCCTGGCGTGCGGATAAAGCAGGCGCCCCGCCGCGGTCAGCGACAGCCGCCGCGTCGTACGCTCCAGAAGCCGCACGCCCAGCGCCTGCTCGAGGTCCGCGATCGCCCGGCTCACCGCCGCCTTGGGTACGCCGAGCGCGCGCGCCGCCGAGGAAAAGCCGTTCAGATCCACGACCTTGGCGAGGACGGCCAGTTGTGCGGGTGCCCAGAGCTGACTCACGCCGGGTGCAATCCCTCGAAAGTGGGAGACTATTGTTTCACCCGAGGGGCACGCACGCCAGCGTTTCGACGATTTAAGATGGCCTGCTCTGCAATCCACGCCACCTCGGGGAAGCCAATGAAGATTTCCGTCCATGCCGTCTCGGTCGAGCTGCTCGCCAACAGTCTCGCGAATCTGTCCCATGTGCTCGAGAAGGGGCAAGCGCACGCTGTCGCCCGCAAGTACGATCCCGCCCTGCTGCTCGCCGCCCGCGTCACTCCCGACATGCTGCCGCTGACCCGCCAGGTTCAGATCGCATCGGACATGAGCAAATTCGGCGTGGCGCGCCTCAGCGGAGTCGAGGCCCCGAAGTTCGAGGACAAGGAGCAGACGTTCGAGGAGCTGCGCGCTCGCATCGCGCGCACGATCGATTTCATCAAGGGCGTGCCGGCGAGCGCGCTCGAGGGCTCCGAGGATCGCATCATCAAAGTGCCGGCCCGCGACCGTACGCTGGAGTTCAAGGGCCTCGAGTACTTGATCCGCTGGGTGATTCCTAACGCGCTCTTCCACGTCACGACCGCTTACCTGATCCTCCGTCAAAGTGGCGTAGAGATCGGCAAGACCGACTTCCTCATCGGCAGCGGCCCCGGATTTAGTCAAAGCGCCTGAGACGCGTTTCTTCGGCACCTTAATTATGTACGGGGTTCGCGAGGCGAGCCCCGTATGAGGTCCGCGCGCACCGCGTGAGCATGCCGCACGCAGCGCGCGAACAAGACCCACTTCACGGCGGCTCGGAGGGTATGCTGTCACGCTAATCGCATACCGAACACTGGAAAATGCAGCCGCGATGGGGAAGGTCTTGCAGCCACAGAATGCGTTTCAAGCTCGCCCATCCACCGGCACCCAGGCGTCGAACGCAGAACCTGGCACCGCGGAAGCACTGGGCTGGCAGCTGCGCGCAGCGTTGCCGCCGATCCGGCTGCACTCGGTCTCGATTTATGACAGCCAGGCCAATGTCCTCTGGCTCAGCGAGGGCGCGCTCGGCCCCGACGAGCATTCGCTCGTTCTCGAGGCGCTGGAGACGCTGAACGCGGATAGCGGCAAGAGCTGCTGCGAGAACGGACTGGAGGATGGGCGCATCGCTGCATTTCTGGCCGTGCGCGCGCCCCAGGGCCATCTGGTGGGAATCGCCATGGTGCTCGCCGACTTCAAGTCGACCGGCGAAGGCCTGATCGACCGCATCATGTCGGCGCCCACGCGCACCATCATGCAAAAGCTCGCGGTACTTTTACGGCCCGCAGGTGCACGCAAGGCCGACGGCGACCCGACGGGGCTGGTCCTCTCTCTCGCGGCGGCCGACGTACGTACGGTGTCTGAACCGCAGCTCACGGCCGCTCCGGTTCCGCCACAGGCTCCGGTAGCGGCAGCGACCAAGAGCGCGTCAGCGCGCCCGGAGCATGAGATCTCTGAGGTGGCCGTGAACGGCATCCTGGAATTCGAGCTGACCGACGCCCCGCTCAGTGCGCCCGGTCAGGCGCCGGCGGCGCCCAATGGTCATGCGCGAGCGGTGACCCAGCCATCGCCGGCCGTGACGATTCCTGCCGACACGACCAGCGCCCGGCTGCTGAAGCAACCCGCGGCCACGACCGATACCACCAGCTCGCGCAGTATCACGAGCCCCGCGGCGACGGGGGCTGCTCGGGCACTGTCGCTCGACCCGACCCTCGTCGCGCTGGAGATGCTGCCGTTCGTGAAGCTTCGCTCCGGCGGACGCAGCAGACGCTTCGAGGTGCTGCCGACGGGCACGGCGCGGGAGCTGCGCGATCCTGCGGTACTCGATTTCCTCGCGATGCAGCGCCTGCTGGCGTGGCTGGGCACTCACCGGGCCGCCTGGACGGTGGAGCCATCCAGCTTCACGCTCAATCTCTCGATCGCCACCCTGGAGGATGAAGGCTTTCTCAAGCATGTGGCGGCTGGGCTGCAAAGCCACGGCATCGCGCCCGATACAGTGGGCTTCGAGATCGCCGAGCCGCTCTGTACCCAGCGGCGTGCCCAGGTGGAGCGCTTCATGGCCGGCTGTGAAACGCTCGGCTGCTTCATCGTCATCGACGACTTCTCCTTCGACTCGGCAGTGGTGCCGCTGCTGCGGTCGCGGGCGCTGCGGCTGGTGAAGATCGACGCCCGACTGACGGCCAGCGCCCTGCGCGACAAGCTGTCCCAAGCGGTGGTCGTGGCGGTGGTGCAGGCCGTGAAGGTGCTGGGTATGCACTGCTCGGCCCAGCAGGTGGACTCGCAGGCGTGCCTGCAGTGGCTGAGCGCCGTCGGGTGTGACTTTGCCCAGGGACCGGTGCTGGCGCGCCAGCAGCCCCTGGAAACGCTCCTCGGCACCCCCTCCTGAGGCCTCCCCGGACCCTTTCGGGGGCCTTGCCCGGGACGGACTTTCACGCTGATTTTCCCTGGGAATTCTTCCTGAGTATGATGCGACCCTGGGGGAATACACCAATCATGCTCACGCTCTCGCAACTACGTTCCAGCCGCAACCTGGTTTTCTGGTCGCTGCACGCCGGCGGCTGGCTGGCCTACGCGCTGGCGTATTACTGCGGCTACTTCCTTTTCTACAAGCCGCCGGCCGGCATCGGAGCTCTGATCGCCATCGCGGCGGTGGCCGGATTCGTGCTGTCGATGCCGATGCGCTACATCTATCACGGCATCTGGGGCCGGGGCGAGCGCTGGGTCATCCCCGTCGTGCTCGGCACCTCGTACTTCACGGCGCTGGCGCTGCGCATCGTCATCAACATCGGCTGCCGGCACCTCATCGACCCGAAGCACTCCTTCGACTCGCTGTTCGATCTGTTCGAGGGAGCGATCATCTCGACCTACGTGTTGCTCTGCTGGAGCGCACTCTACTTCGGGATCAAGTACTACGAGTCGAAGCAGCAACAGCATGAGGCGATGCTCAAGGCCGTGACGCTCGCCCAGGAGGCGCAGCTCAAAATGCTGCGCTATCAGCTGAACCCACACTTTTTATTCAACACCCTCAACGCCATCTCCACTCTGATCCTCGACAATCAGAACCGCACGGCCAATCGCGCCGTCATGCGCCTCTCCGAGTTCCTGCGCTACACGCTCGATCAGGACCCGATGAAGCGGGTGACGCTGCGCCAGGAGATCGAGGCACTCGATCTCTATCTCGGTACGGAGCGCCTGCGCTTCGGCGACCGTCTGCGACTGGAGTATGCGATCGAAGGTCCGGCGCTCGATGCCCTCGTGCCGAGTCTGTTGCTGCAGCCGGTAGTCGAGAATGCGCTGAAGTACGCGGTGTCACCGCGTGAGCACGGAGGCATGGTACGCATCGAAGGCCGCACGCGCGGCACAATGTTGGAAGTCAGCGTGATCGACGACGGTCCGGGGCTTGGCGACGCTTCGCGGCCCGCGACACGGCGCGGCGGCGTTGGGTTGAACAACGCGCGCGAGCGCCTGGCCGTTCTCTATGGGGACAATTACCGCTTTGCGGTCCTCAACAGCCGTCCCGGCCTCAGGGTCGAGATGGCGCTGCCCTTCGAGACTACTACCCGCGAAGAGGCTGCGCCCCGTGCTGCCGAGCCGCGGTACCCGCGTGCGGTGCGCCTGCCCCAGAGCGCGAGCGCGTGAGGATCCGCACGGCGATCGTCGACGACGAACTGCTCTCGCGGCGCGGCATTGCCCTGCGACTGCACGAAGCGCCGGAATTCGAGGTCGTGGCGGAGTGCAGCAACGGCCGCGAGGCCGTGGGTACCCTGCAGCGTGAGCGTCCGGACCTCGTTTTCCTCGACGTCCAGATGCCGGGCCTTTCCGGCTTCGATGTGCTGGCGCACCTGCCTCGGGACGTGTTGCCTCTCGTCGTCTTTGTCACCGCCTATGACCAGTACGCGGTACGCGCGTTCGAGGCGCGCGCGGTCGATTACCTCCTGAAGCCCATCGACGACCGCAGATTCGATGCGACGCTGGAGCGCGTGCGGCAGAGCGCTCGCGCGCGCAGCGCCGCCGATCAGCGCGATCGGCTGATGGAGATCGTGGCGGAGATCACCGGCTCCGGCGAGATCGGCCTCGAGGAGCTGCTGGAACGCGGCACGGCGGCGCTGGGCGTACGCCAGCCACAGGTACTGCCGATCCGCCAGGGCCGCAAGACGGTGCGCGTCCCGATCCCGGCGATCCAGTGGGTCGATGCCGCCGGCGATTACATGTGCGTACACGCCGAGGGCGACACCCACATCCTCCGCGGGACGATGAAGGAGCTGGAGGAGATCCTCGACCCGCGACTCTTTCAGCGGGTGCACCGCTCGACGATCGTCAACCTGCGATTCGTCAAGAGCCTGCGCGCGCACATGAACGGTGAGTACTTCCTCACTCTGGAAGGCGGTCAGGAGCTCAAGCTCTCACGCACCTACCGCGACAAGGTCGAGCATTTCCTCGAGCGTCACGCGCTACGGCGGAATGCGCCCGTCGAATAGTTGGCTCCGTAGCAATCCACTACCCGGATACCGTTGCGGCCGCCGTGCTTGGCGGCGTAGAGCGCCTCGTCGGCGAGCTGTACGGCGCCCTGTGGGCTGCGGCCGTGTCGCGGACTGACGATCGACACGCCGATGCTCGCGGTCACGACGCCCTCTGGCGAGTCGTCATGCTGAATCGCCAACCCCTGCACGCTCGCGCGTAGCTGCTCAGCGAGGTCACGCACGTGATCGGGGCCGAAGTCGTAGAGCGCCACCAGGAATTCCTCGCCGCCATAGCGCGCGGCGATGTCGAGCGGCCGGCGCGCAAAGCGCTGCACCACCCGCGCCACGCGCCGCAGAGCCTCATCCCCGGCCTGATGCCCGTAGCGGTCGTTGTAGGCCTTGAAGTGATCGACGTCGATGAGGAGGAGCGCCAGCGCGCGGCGGTCGCGGACTGCCTGCTGCCAGAGGCGCGCGTATTCGTCGTCGAATGCGCCACGGTTCTTCAGACCGGTGAGGCCGTCGCGCGCCACCATCTCACTCAGCAGTCCGCGCTCGAGAAACGAGGTGCGCAACTGCCGCTCGACGCCTTGATAGACGAACGCACCGACCGCGCTGGTGATCACCAACTCCGTCGTGTAGTAGACGACGGCGGCGGCGGGCCAGCCGGCGTGCGCCAGCGCGAGACCGAGCGCCCCGACCATGAAGGCGTTGATCAGCAGCGCGTCGCGGAAGAGCTGCCCGCCGAGAAAAAAGATCGCGATGCTGAAGGTCGTAAGGAAACAGAAAGGCTGGGGATGTCCGGCAATGCTCCGGTCCGCGATGCCGAAGGCGGATACGGTGGCGATCACCGGCAGCAGCACCCGCGCCGCGGGCAGGTACAGCCGCTCATAGAGGCGGCTCCAGGAAGCGAACGCCAACGCCACGCACGCCGGGATCACCAGCCCCAGCCAGCCGAGCGCCACCTCGCGCAACGGCACCGCACTCAAGACTGTCAGGTTGACTGCGGCGGCGATCGCCAGCAGCCCGATCGCGAGTTGGAAGAAGCGCACGCGTGTGCGCGCGCGCTTCAGGTGAAATGCCTGAAAGCGCTGCTCGAGGTCGGGCGTGAAGCGCAGATCCGGGAAACCGCGGCGCAATTCCTGCGCATACGCGGAATCCGGAAAGCTTTCGTGCTCGAGCGGCTCGGGGAGGTGCATTGCGCGGCAATTTATCGCACGCGCTCGCCGCAAAGTGTGACGCAGTACCGCTGGCGCATCGCGCTGCTTCGGGCGCGAAGTGCGATGGGAGTCTCGATTCGAGGACGGGCACCATCGGATCTGTGAGCGGGCGCGTTGGCTTAGGTCCGCGCCCGTTGCAGGATCGGGAATACGCTTGCCGGAGATCGCAGCCAGAAATGATGGACCCCAGATCTCTTCCAGTTCCCGAGCCGCTGCCCGACCTGCCCGTGGAGATGCCGCTCGACGCATTGCCGTCGAGCGAGCCGCACAGCGGCAGCGACGCGGGCTCGACTCCCGTGACGCCGACGCCGGTCCCGACACCCGCGCCTGTGCAAGGGTCGGGCGATGCATCGGCCGATGACCTCATCGATCCGGAGCTTTTGCTCCTCGCGAGTGACCCGCCGCCGATCCCGAAGCCCACTGCGGCTCCCAGTGCAGCGACGCCGCCACAGACCGCGTCATCGAGCCCCCCGGCTCCCACAGCCGCACCACCGAGCACATCGAAGCCAGTCGCCGCGAAATCCAAAGCCCCGAAGCAGGCGGCTGCACCGCCTCGCCATGCACCGCCGATCGCCACGCCGGTGGCTGCGTTTCGTAGCGTTGGACCGCCCGTACCGCCCACCGTCATACCCCCAGTCATCGCGCCGCCCGTGGTCGCCCCGGCAGCCGCAGTACCTGTCGTCGCACCGGCAGCCGCAGTACCTGTCGTCGCACCGGTAGCCGCGCCGCCAGTAGCGGCACCAACCGTCGTAGCACGGGCCGTCACCACGCCGCCCGTTGTGGCACCGGCAGCAGTCGTAACCGCGGTCACGGCGCCTCCCGTCCTCACCCCGCCTGTCGCCGCATCATCGCCTCCCGTCGCACCTCCTGCGGCGGCAGCCTCTGTCGCCGTACCACCCATCGCCGCTGCATCGGCTCAGACGTCGGCGCCAGCGGCGCGAGGTCCCGAGGTCATGGATCGGGACTTCATCGCTCGCAATCAGGTCGTCGAGCGCTACCTCTCGGGGCGGCTACCCATCAAGGGAGCGACCGACTTCGAGCGCTTCTGCGGCGAGCACCCGGAGCTTCTCGATGAGCTGGGAATTCCGGAACGGGTGAACGCCGCACTGCGCTTGCTGGAGGCGAGCGGCAAGCCCGAGCCGTGGGCAGAGCCGCGCAAGGCCTTCTGGCAAAAGCCCGTGATCGTCATCGGCTTGCTCGGCGCCACCATCGCGCTGGCGATCACCCTCGCGGTCGTTGCCAGCAGCAGCGGTCAGAAGACCCGCCATATTGCCGCTCTGCAGCAGGAAGCGGCCGAGCGGCCGCTCGACCCGGCCACCAGTACCCGCGACATCCACCTGCTGCCGAGCCGCGACGGCGCCTCCGACTCGCCCGCCATCATCATCGGCGGCGGTAGCGAGGCGCAGCTTGCGGACTTCCGCATCGACGAGTCGCGCTCACCGTACCGGCTGTTCCGCATCACCATCGACCGCATCAATCAGGGGCGCGTCGGCGTCATCGATCATCTCGCCAAGGACTCTGACGGCAATCTCAGGATTGCCCTCAACAGCACCGCGCTCGGCCCTGGCGATTATCAGCTCACCATCGAGGGGCTCAACTGGCAGGGGCAGCCGCTGCCCGACTCCTGGGTAACGATAGGCATCAGGGCCACGCAGTGAATTCCATGCGCCCCGAAGTCTTTGTGGCACGGCAGCCCATTTACGACGCCTCGATGGCGGTCATAGCTTATGAGTTGCTGTATCGCGCCTCTCCTGCAAGCCGCAGCGCGCAGGTCGGCGATGCCGGTAGCGCCACGCTCGAAGTCATTGCGGGTGCCGCGTTGGAAATCGGCCTCGATCGCCTGGCAGGCGGCCTGCCGGTGCACATCAACTTCCCCGAGGAGCTGTTGGTGAGACTTCCCGAGTTGCCGCTGCAGGCGAGCCGGGTCGTCATCGAAGTGCTGGAGGACGTTCGCGCCAACCCTCAGGTCCTGCAGGGCATCCGCACATTGCGCGCGCGCGGCCATCGCATCGCGCTCGATGATTATTCGCCACAATTGAGCGACCGGCGTCTGCTCGAAGTGGCGGACATCGTGAAGCTGGAGGTTACCCACCCTCCCGCGGACGAGCTGGGCCGCCTGGCGCGGGAGCTCCAGGCCGCGGGTTTCCAGCTCATCGCGGAAAACGTCGAGAGCCGCGAAGACTTCGAGCGTTGTGTCGCGCTGGGCTTCAAGGGCTTTCAGGGCAACTTCCTGCAGCAGCCGGAGACCTTCCGCGCGCGCCGCGTGCCGGTGAGTCGCCTCGGCGCGCTGCGCCTGGCGTCCGCGCTGCAGAACGTGGACTACTCACTCGATGAGGTCGAGCGCCTCCTCAGCCAGGACGTGTCGCTCTCCTACAGGGTGCTGCGCTGCATCAACTC
>JBOIAB010000289.1:0-12765 GCA_050738635.1 Steroidobacteraceae bacterium | reverse complement strand
CGGCTCAAGGGAGCCATCCGCGCCGTCGATTGCATCGCACGCCTCGGGGGAGACGAGTTCGTGATCATCTTCGACGGGCCGATGACGCGGGCCGAGACCCTGGATATGGGCAAGCGTCTGTTGAAGGTGATGGAGCTGCCGATGCGCCTTCTCGGCATCGATGTGCATGTCTCGCCCAGCATCGGCATTGCGTTCTACCCGCGCGATGGCACGACTATCGATACACTGCTCGCGCATGCGGACGCCGCCATGTACTACGCCAAGGAGCGCGGCCGTAACAATGTTGAGTGCTATGCCGAGAGCATGGGCAGCGTGACGCAGGAGCGCGTGAAGCTCGAGAGCGAGCTACACGAAGCACTGCGCGGCGGCCAATTCGAGCTGCATTACCAGCCAAAGGTCGACACTGCGAGCGGACGGATCAACAGCGCCGAAGCGCTGATCCGCTGGCGCCATCCGCTGCGCGGCCTGCTGCCGCCGGCCGAGTTCATTCCGGTGGCCGAGGAGTGCGGCCTGCTCGATGCCATCGGCGAGTGGGTGCTGCTCGAGGCGTGTCGGCAAGGGCGGATCTGGCAGCAGCGCGGGCCGCGCGCCCTGCGCATCGCGGTCAACCTTGCGCCGTCGCAAGTCCGTCTCGTGGACCTGGTGGGTCAGATTCGCCGCGCTCTCGATGCCTCGGGGCTTGACCCGACACTCCTCGAGATCGAGCTAACCGAGACCGCAGTCATGAGCGATGCCGAGGAATCTGTGCACATTCTGGAGGCCATCAGCCGCATGGGTGTACTGGTCTCGGTCGATGACTTCGGCACCGGATACTCCAGCATGAGCTATCTACGCCGCTTTCCGATCGACAAGCTCAAGATCGACCGCTGCTTCATCGAGCAGATGACTGCGCGCCGGGAAGACGCCTCCAGTGTAGGGGCTATCATCTCGCTCGCCCATAGTCTCTGCTTAAAGGTGATTGCGGAGGGGGTGGAGACCCCCGAGCAATTGCAACTCCTCGCCAAGCTCGGCTGCGACCAGTACCAGGGCTTCTACTTCAGTCCGGCCCTCCTCCCCGCGAAGTTGGAAGAGCTGCTGAGAGAGGATCCGGTCCTGACCGAGGAAGATGCGGTGCGAACTCACAGCAAGCTCGCCGGCCTCAAGGGCTGAAGACCACACCCTCCGCGGCTACCGCCTCTCCTCAGTGAACATCTGAGATTGCGTCCATTCCAGGGCTCGCGCTGGCGCACTGCGCGGAGACGTGGTCGCGCCGTGGGACGCCGTGCTCAATCAGCTGTCGCGCAAACGCCGGTAGGGCTCCTTGATAATTTGCCACAACCCGTAGGACATCAGCCCTGTAGCCACCGTGCCGAGAGCCCATTCACCGTAAGAGTGCTGCCTGAGGGTGCCAAGCGCGCCTGCAATGCCGACGGCATACTGGGCGTGGACTCGCCAGGCGGCACGCGTCAGATGTGCACCGATCACGGCAAACATCACTCCGCGAGAGAGCAGGCCAAAAATCCCGAGACCGTCCAGGATCGGTCGGAGCCGCGCCCTCGTGAGGTCGACCCTGGCGTCCTTATCCCGAGTTACGGCGCGATAGCACTGGTACAGGCCGTAAAGCGATATGCCGATTCCCACGGTACCGACGACGTAACGCCCGAAAGGCATCCCGAACGCTCGGGCAATCCACTCCTTCTGGGCGCGCTCGCCGCTCACGGTGTTCCCGAAGCCAAAGAGGATTCTCATGGCCTCGATCACCAGGAAGCTGTGCAGCGCGCCGCTCAAGAGATGCCCCAATCTGGTGATCCGACGGGAGCGTCGGTTGCGATCACCACGGTGCTCCGGGTCACGAATGGCGATCAGCAACTGCCAAGTCACGAACGACGCCAGGCCCAGCGCAACGGCGGCCAAGAGCAGGTCCCCCGGAGCTGTGCGGCTGAGCGTGATCAGGACGCCTCGGGTTCCATTCGGGCGCCGTGAAACGTCGATTGTCCCAAGCAGGCCAAAGGCGCCGATCAGCAGATAGAGCAAACCTTCGGACAAATATCCGGCATGCGCAATCCAGCGCTCCCATGCGCTCAGGTCAGTGACGTCCCGAGGATCGACCAAAGAGCGGCACTCGCTACGCAAGCTCACCCACTACGAGTATCCCATGGGAGCCGACCCTCTCTCCGTCAATTGATGACCATGCAGCGATCGGAAATTCCGGATGCACCCGATTGGAAGGACATATCACGCGATACCAGACCGTCGGCCGGGCCGTTATATTTCAATATCCCTCGGGCGGATGACTCCGTCTTGAGTGCGAACAAGCCCGGGTCGTGCAGGCGCATAGCTGCCCGGCCGATCAGCGTGTATCACCACACACCAAGCGGTCGGCCGGTGCGCCAGGTAACCTTGGGTTCCGTTATTCGGAGCAGGAGTGCGCAATGAGAAAAGTGACCCTCATAATGACGGCATCGATCGATGGCTTTGTCGTAAAACCCGATGGAATGGCGGTAGGCGCGACGGCCGAACCAGAGGAACTCAAGCGCTGGAAGCTCAATCGCATTGCGCAAGCAGGCACTCACGCGATGGGCCGTGTGGTCTACCAGGAGATGGCGTCATTCTGGCCCACGTCTAAGGACTCCTATGCCGCCCCCATGAACGACATTCCCAAGGTCGTTTTTTCGAGAACGTTGAAGACTGCCGAATGGCCTGAAAGCGTCATCGCCAGCGGAGACCTCGCAGAGGAGATCGCGACACTGCGGCGCAAGCCTGGCGGTGAGATCATTGCCTGGGGCGGAGCAAATTTCGCTCAGTCCATGTCGAGAGAAAATCTGATCGACCAATACGTGATCATCACCCGGCCCGTCGTCTATGGTGGCGGCAAGCCCATGTTCCTCGGCCTGCCAAAGGCGCTGGAGCTCAACCTGCTGGCGGCCACCAGCTTCGCGACCGGTCACGTGCTGCGGGTCTATGCGCCGATCACGCCCTAAAATCGGCAGAGGGCCCCTTCCGTCTCGATCCGCCGGGCAGAGGATCCAGTCCATACCATCATCGTCACGGCTGCTCCGACAGCGCGTAGATGCGTTCGGCCGGCACCCACTTTTCACCGGGCGCCGCCGCAGGCAACGGCTGCTGCAGCTGCCACATGAGCTGTTCCCACGCCAGGACGTCCGGGTCCTGTAGATCGCGTGCGGCCTTCGCCGCCGGATCGTAATTGGGACCCGCCTCGAGCAGCATGAACATGCGCGAGCCGCAGAGCCAGATCTCCATCTCCCGGATATCCGCTGCGCGAAGCCCTCGGATCACCGCGGCGGGCGGTCCGCCCGGACGATGCCACCAGCGGTAGCGCTCGATCAACTCAGGATTGTCCTTGAGATCCAGGGCGAAACAAAACCGGCGCAGCGGTGTTTTAGCAATCGTGAGGTACTTCAAAATGTCGCCCCGTGACATGTACGGACTGGCCGCCTGACACAACCAACCGCAAGAGTCAGATTAATGAAAGTCTCCCAAAACTGCGATTGCGTTGCAATGACTGGCCGCTATTCAGGCGCCGGTGCCCAAGCACGGCACTGGCCTCAGCCGGCATCGCGAAGCAGCCACAGCAGACCAGCCAGGGGCAAGACGGGGATAGCCGCGCAAAGCAGGGCTGCTCGGTCTCCGAATTGGTCGATTACCAGACCGAAGACGAACGGGACGACAACGCTGATCAGGTTACTCACCGCTTGGAAGCCGGCGTTCGCTCGCGCCAGCTCCTCGATGGGAACAGCGTCTGAGACCAGTCCGAGGGCGAGCGGATAGGTGAGTCCGTGCGGCGCTCCGAGAACCGCCAACGCTACCATGAAAAGTCCGGTGCCGTGGCCGATGGCCAAGAGGGCGATCCCGCATAACGTGGCTACGACGCACAGGGCGAACAACTTGACGCGATAGCGGACCGCCGGCCGGCGCGTGAGAGCGGCACGGCAGAGGAACGAGACGATAAAGAAAAGAGCTATGCCGATCTCGGTCGTCGATGCGGAGGCGTGGTACAGGGAGCTCCCGAGCAAACCGGCGAAGACGATGACGAGCGCGAAGGGAACCATGTAAATCGCCTGGCCGCACACAGCGAGGCTCCACTCCCGGTTGCGGAATAAGGAGCCTAGGCTAGCCATTGACTCCCAGAACGTGCCCGACGCTGCAGGTACCGCCGCCGCCATTCGCCGTCCACGAGCCACGACGGCACCAATGAGGGGGACCGGGAGAAACGCCAGGTAGGCCGCTTGCAAGCGCTCATGCGTTGCGCTCAGGACGAGGGACTCATAGAGGGGACCGAGTGCGAGGCTGATCGAGAGGACCAGCGCCAACATGGCAAGGGCGCGTCCTCGGGCGGCGCGCGATCGGTCTCCTGCGCTCGATGCGAGATCGCCGATCGCAGTGGCCGCCGACGGCAGCACGAGGCCTCCGGCGATGCCGAGAAGCAGGGAGCCGACCAGAAGCATGATCGGAGAGGGCTCGAGGAAGCTCGCGAGCGAGGCGGTCATGAAGAGCAGGCCCACGAAGATCGCCCGTTGCGCGGAGCTGGTCGCAAGATGTGCCGTGACCAGCAGCATTGTGAGGACGGCGATGAGGTTGGAGCCGGCCGCGACCGCGCCGATGGCGGCACCGCTGAACCCGAGTGACAAACCCAGGAGAGAGAAGGTCGTCTGCGCCATGTTCTGCGCAGAGCGGAACGATCCCGTGGCGATGAGCAGGCCGGCGGTGCTGGAGCCTTTCGTGCGCGCGACGAGCTTACCCGGATGTGAGCTTGTCATCCTGCGCCTGGCCAGGCAGAGGAGCATGAGCCCGAAAAACGACCGAGAGTCACGCGCCGATCTGCTCGAGATTGTCGTCAATCAATGGGCGCATAGTTCCTGGGCCGCTCGAGGACTCGGTCGAACCACTATTTTACCCGGCCACGCGCGCAACACACAGAATCGGTCGGACAAAGGCCGATTAGGGGACATCTGACCTCGGCCGGACTGTCGGGTAACTTTGCGGCTATCTCGAGAGGTCAAACTGTCTAACTAAGTGCTTGTCCCTAAAGGGTTTCCAGGATTGAGAGTCTCTCCCGGCCTTCGCGATCGGGCCTCCCGGCAGTTCGTCACTTGGCAGCTTCGCTGAAGAATCTGTGGGCTCTATATCCTTTGGTTTTAGGCCACCTGCTTGCCACGATGTATTCGAGTCGAGAGGAGTTTGATTTGCCTCGCGTCTGTTTGATGCGCCCCGCCGCGCTATACTCGCTCGGCGAAACTCAGATGAACGGGGGCCTCGATGCGTGGCGCCTTCAATTTGTTGATGCGAATCGTGAGCAGCCTCATCGGACTTGCAATGGTCGCGATGGGGATCGTCTGGATCCTGCAGGGGCTCGACCTCGCCTTCCGCGTGGGATTTATGGTTGGGCAGCGGCGCTGGGTGCTCTACGGTGTGATCCTCGCGCTCGTCGGCATTGCGCAAGTCGTCTGGAGCAACACGCGGCAAGCGAGGCCCACCTGACCGAGGGCCGACCTCCCTACGGCCATTGCCTACTGGAGCCAGCGCATCCTCACCGGAGCGCTTCCCACAGGAACGTAAACTCCAATGCCATCATCTTTGCTGAGTGCACGTTATTGGCGGCGAGCGCGTGGCCTCCTTCGGCATTCTCGAGACGGCGATGAAATCGTCATATGAAGTCTGCCCCTTCGGCTTCAGTGTCGCCTGATGCCAGGCGGCTCCGAACCTCCCCCCGCCGCGAATGCCCGCAACGACAAGCACTCCGCCCAGCCGACGCCGCGCGCCACGGCAGTACCATAGAGTGGGAGGACCACATCATATGATCCCATTTAAACCTCAGCGCCTCGACCATCTCGTTCTCCGGGTTCGCAATCTCGAAGCGTCCGTGAACTTTTACCTCAACGTCCTGGGATGCCAGGTAGCAAAGCGACGAGACGACCTCGGGCTCATTCATATTCAGACGGGTACATCGATGATCGATCTCGTGTCGATCGAAGGGCCTCTCGGCAAGAAGGGCGGGGCCGCGCCGGCTGCTGGCGCCAGAAACTTAGACCATTTGTGCGTGCGCGTCGAGCCGTTCGATGAGGCAGTCATTCGTCGCCACCTCGCGGAGCACAATGTCCAACCAAGGGGTCCTGCCACGGTCAACTTCGGCGCCGAAGGAGATGGGCTTTCCCTTTACATTGAAGACCCCGACGGAAACGTTGTCGAGCTGAAAGGGCCGGCGAGCTTCAGCTCCGGGGCTTGACGAACTTCAGCGTGAAACGGTCGGATTCGCCGATCGCGGCGTACTTGGCGCGATCTTTGTTCCCTTCGGCATAGGTCGGCGGCAGTGTCCAGACACCCTTGGGATAGTCCTTGGTGTCTTTGGGGTTGCGATTGATATCGGATCGCGCGACCAACTTGAAGCCCGCAGACTCGATGAGCCTGATGGCGTACTGCTCGCCGACGTACCCCTGACCTTCGGCCGGCACGGCATTGGGGTCGTTGTTGCGATGCTCCTCCACGCCAAGGATTCCGCCGGGCTTCAACGCGCGAAACGCGGCCGCGAACACCTCTTTCTGCATTCCTACCCACACCCAGTTGTGGATATTGCGGAATGTGAGCACCATATCGGCGGTACCGTCGGGGGCGATTTGCATTTTGCCCGGGGCGAGAACCGACAGCCGCACCTTGTCGAAAAGCTGCGGATGCGCGGCAAACATCGCCTTCAGCTCCGAGCTCAATTCCATGTCCTCGCTGTTGGTGGAGGCAGGGTCCATGGCCGCCTCGTATAGGCGACCGTGATCGCGCAGGTAGGGCGCCAGAATCTCGGTGTACCAGCCGCCGAAGGGCCACAGCTCTACGACGGTCATATTGGACCGAATGCCAAAGAACGTCAGCGTCTGCACCGGATGCCGATACCTGTCGCGCGCTTTGTTCTCGGGCGAGCGGGCCCCGCTGTCTACTGCAGCTCGGAGTGCGGGATCCACAGGTCGCTCGGCCGCGAAGACAGGTACGCCGATCGTAAGTGCGCCAAGACAAGCGCTCAGCAGCAGGCAGGAATATCTACGGAGCCGATTCGGCTGCTGGATTTTCGACTTGCCCAAATGAACATCTCCCGTGGAGCGGCTCAATCGCACACGACTACAGTTGTAGACGGTATTAATCTACACGTGTAGATGACGCTTTTCAAGCCACCAACGCCGGCCGGCTGCGGTCCGCCTTGGCCGGCGTACCCCCTGCGCCCTCACTCTCGCAAAGTTGCGAGGATTTAAGATCGCTCCATCGACATTCCGAGTCCCTGCGACCATCGTCATCGCCGGCACCTCCTTTGCCAACAGCATCAAGGTGAGTCCTGCCACCTCGGCCGCTTTGACCGATACCGGAATCGCGGCATTTTTCGGTCATGTTGTGACATATGAGTGGACGCCTACGGTCCCATTCCCGGATCGAACATTGGCCGCACTTCCGCTTCACCCTCGAATTCCGGCCAATGCACGCGGTGCAGTTCCATGAATTCCTGTGCGATGCGAAGCGCCTCGCCCTTCGATTCCGCTTTGATTATGGCCCAACCCCCTATCACTTCCTTGGTCTCGCTGAAGGGCCCGTCGGTCATCGAAATGCGCCCTTTGGAAAGACGGATGCGAAAGCCGTCCTTGCTCGGCAATAATCCGCCGGTATCGACCAGCGAGCCATCTTGCAGACATCTCTGGACGAATTGCCCCATGGCTTCCATGAGCCCTGGCGGCGGACCGGCCTCGCGATGCGCTTCGGAATGGCGGATGAAGGTAAGGTATTTCATGGGTTCCCCAGTGATGCAGTACCAGGCTGCTGGACTGTAGTCGAACGGGGCGGGCAATAATCGACATGCCACCCAAAGAATGCTCCCGCTCCCGGTGAGGGGCATTTCGCTCCCAGGCGCTGCCCTGAACGGTGCCGCGCCGGATGCGCGGCACCGTCCTTTTCTTCATTCAGGGCAATAGCTTCACCGTCGCGCCGAACTCGCGCGAAGCGAAGTCGGCGAACTGGTCGCGCCAGCCCAGCGAATTGGCGTCCCAGCGGCAACCGACGCCGTCGGTCACGTCCGTGAGGACGGATGGCCATGTAGCGCCCGTGCCCAGTGCCGAGGTGATCGCACGGCTGTAGCAAGCCCCGAAAGCGGCGGAGTACGTGTAGCTCTGCGACGAGTCCGTCGGCTCCGCCGGCGTGGGGTAGGGATGCCGAGTCGCGGTCGCGATCCGATGATTGTCAAGCATGGCGGTCTTCGTCGCCCAGCCCGTGCCGATATCGACGCGCTGCTTGAACTCCTGATCTACGTGGGTGCGCAGGTCAAGGCCGCCGGGATAGAACGGGACGTCGATGTCGAACGTCAGCGGGTAGCTGCGGTGCTCGTGCAGCACCACCGCGCTCCGCCAGTCGCCACGACTGATCGTCGTGGTGTTGTCGATCTCGGTGTTCTGCACGATGTCCTGATCGTCGGTGTTCGCATCGGGTCCCGTAGCAATGAATGTGATCTGCTGCACGTTCGAGAACGCCATGGTCGTATGGATGCGTGTCGTTACCGTGCCGTGCGAGGTGTTTGCCGTTCCCATGATCGTGAACTGCCGGTCCGAGGTCACGGATATAGGACCGCTCAGCGAGCCGGAGGAGTCGGTGGGCTTCACGTCATTGACAGTGTAGACAACCGGAGCGGCCTGCAGCGTGTCTTCGGTGACCCCACCGGTGACACGGCCGCGACCGCGATCCAGGTAGAGAAGCAGAGATGCCGCCGTGTTGAAATAGCCGGTGGAGTTAGTCGTGTTCAGTCCGTTGATGTTGATCGCGATCGTGTGCGGCTCGCCATTGCTCAGCACGCCGACGAAGGGGGTCAGATCGACGCGATAGGGTTGTAACTCCAGAGTCTGCACGCCCGGAATCGGCTGCCACAGGATTGGGTCTTCGCCCCCGGTGAAGATCCAGGGATAAGCCGGCGCGATGCCGGCCGGCCGGCCATCGATAGAAACTTCGGCCTCCTTGTAGGGCGAGCTGAACGTATCGAAAAAATCACTGGCGATCTGTTGGTCCGGCACGTCGGCGTACCAGAACTCCTCGCCTGACTGGTTCTGCGCGAAGACATCGAGGAAGGCCCGCTCGATATTGGTCGGCAGTGCGAGAGTCGCTGCGAGTTGCTGGGTCGGCGTCGAGAGCGCGGTCATCCCGCTGCTCTGCTGCAGGTTCAGTACCTGGTCCGGGCGCTCGCCCTGGTTACCCCTGCGACCCGGGTAGAAATAGAGTCTGGCTGAGGCCTGATAAATACCGGTCAGGGGGCCGGCGCCGAGAGTGCCGTTGGGGTCGTACCAGTTGCCGAGGTTGATGTAACCATCCTGTGCTTTGGTGAAGAGCGCGCTGTAGTCGGTGAGGTCGCGCTCGACGTGCCAGGAGGCCGTCGCGATCGGGTTGGGCTCCTCGGTCGAACCCAAGAAGATCACCGCGTCGCCGAGCCACACGATCGCGCTACGGTCAAATTGGATACCGGCGTTGACGCTGAAATCGGCGCTATACACCACTTTTTCCCACGGGCGCGGGCAGGCCGCCGGCGGGGTGAAACTGAAGGGATGGTTACTGAAGTCGGGCGTGGCCTGCCCCGGCGGCGTGGCGGCGATCTCCGCCGGGCTCGGGAAGGACTCGTTGGTGTAGAGAGTCACCACACAGGGTTTGGTCGGCGGGCGCGGCACTACGGGGTCGGCCACGGCGACGTTCGGCGAGCCGATGGTGAGCTGCTGGGCCCGGGCTGCGGGAGCAGCCGTGATCGCGAGCAATATGGCGCCCGCGGCGAACGCGGTCACGGAGAACCTCGATGACTTCATGGGTACTCCCTCATCTGCGGATCGTTGTGTTGTTCGGGATGCGCGCCCGAACTTTATCGTCAATCGAGTTTGCAGTCGAATTCCAGAGGCTCCCTGCCAAGCCCACGCTGCTTTCAGCGGCTGGGGGGATCGTGAACTCCGCTCTTAGAGGGCGTTTGGGGCGCGTTCGAATGTCCCCGAACGAGCGCGCCAGCGCTGAGCGCCGCACCCAGGCACACGGCTGCCCCGATTGCCATCGTTATATGAAATGAGCGCAGCAGATCGACTCCGTGGGATGCGAATACGAATCCGACCATTGCTGTCGCGAGCAGTCCGCCGGTGCGCGCAACCGCGCTGTTGAGTCCCGAGGCGACGCCGGTATAGCGCGCCTCGACGTCACTGAGTACCGCAGTCGTGAGCGGAGCGACAGCGGCGGACAGCCCCAAGGCAAGCACAACGACGGCTGGCAACAACCCCGTCCAGTAACCCGTCGAGGTACGCATCGGCAGCGTCAGAAGCATTCCCAGACCGACTGCGACCGAGCCGCAAGCTATCGGTATCCGCGGGCCGACTCGCTCCGCGAGGGATCCCGCGAGCGGTGAAATGAGCACCATCACGATCGGCAGGGGCAGCAGCGCTGCCGCCGCTTGTGCCGCCGAGTACTTGAGCGCTTCAATCAGCACGTAGGGCAACAGCACGAGCAGCGCACCCAAAGCTCCGTAGAGCAGCAGCGTCACGAGGTTCAAGCCGACGACCGTGGGGGTGCTGAAGAGATTCATCGGCACTAAAGCCCGATCACCTCTTCGTATTTCGACGATGACAAAACATAAAAGTAGACCGATCGCGCCAAGGGACACAAATCCGGCGATCCCGCTCGGCTTCCCCGGAGTGCCCGCGATCGTGAGTGCCCAGGTGAGCACTCCAAGCCCTGCGGTCACCAAAACGGCACCCGACACATCCAACGGCTCCCGGCGCTCAGCGCGGTCCTTGGGAATGTAGCGCAGCGCCAGTAGTATCGCGACGGCCGCGATGGGCGGGTTGATCAGGAAGATTGCTCGCCAGCTCCCGAGGTCGATGAACCAGCCGCCGAGCACCGGCCCGAGCGCTCCACCAATGGCACTCGCGGCTGCCCAAATTCCCACTGCACGGCCTTTCTTCTCTGCGGTGAAAGTCTGCCCAAGGATTGCAAGACTGTTGGGCATCAACATCGCACTACCGACGCCCTGGAGGAATCGCGCCGCCAGCAGCAGCGCCAGATTCGGCGCGAGCGCGCACAGGAGCGAGGCCAGTGCGAAGAGAATGGTTCCCCAAATGAGTAGCCTGCGCCGGCCGAAGCGGTCGCCGGCTGCGCCGCCGAACAGCAGCATGGCGCTCAGTGGCAGCAAATAGGCATTCACGGTCCACTGCAGCGCGCCCGCGTCGGCTGAAAAGGCGTGACCGATTGCAGGCAGCGCAACGTTGACCGCTGAGCCATCGACAAACGCGAGGCTGGAAGCCAGCACTGTGGTCGCCAGGATGAGCCCCGGATGCGCTGCAGGCGCCAATCTCCCGGCGCAGTGGCCCGAGGCAGCATCACAGTATGCTTGTGGCGAAGTACTCACTGACAGCCGCGCCCTACTCCGTCAAGATTCGAATCGCGCCGACGGCCTGGTAGTGTCTCAGTTCCAAATCGACCCCGCTTGACTCCCGTGCGCTGCGCGGCTGATGCTTAGCGGCACGCATAGGAGAATACGGTGGATGGAAAGTATATTGCTGTCGGCGTTGCGCTAGGGGCGGCGCTCGGCGCGGCCATTGGGCAGTTTATTGGCAGGAACCCCGCGGTTGGGATTTCTATAGGCGTCGGAATAGGTATCGCCATCGCTGCAGCGCTCGGTGCCGCGAAGACGAGACGCGATACCGCGGTGCAGAATCGGCGTCGATAGCCCCCCAGCTGGCATGAGTGTGCTCTATCAAGGCTCGCCCGCGCGAGCAGATGCATGGGCACGGATTTTCGCGGCCGAAGCGCCGGAGCTTGCCTTCCATGTGTGGCCCGACGCGGGCGATCTGGATGCGGTCGAATACCTCATCGGGTGGCATCCCCCGGCAGAGCTGCTCGCTTCGCTGCGCAACTTGAAGGTGCTGTTTTCTTTCGGCGCCGGCGTCGATCACATTGGCTTCTCGCACGTACCCGCGCAGGTCCCGATAGTCCATATGGTTGAGCCCGGACTCGTGAGCGGCATGATCGAGTTCGTCACCATGGCCGTGCTGGCTCTGCATCGCAATATTCCCGACTACATCTCAGCGCAGCACGCACACATCTGGCGCGCGATGGATTCCGTTCCAGCCGCAACGCGGCGCGTCGGGGCGATGGGGCTCGGAGTTCTCGGCAAAGCCGTTTTGGCCGCGCTCTCCCCCTTCGGATTCTCTCTAAATGGCTGGAGTCGAACGCCCAAGGACCTTGCCGGAGTCAACTGCTACAGCGGTCCTGCAGGCCTCGGCCCGTTTCTCAGCCAAACCGACATCCTGATCTGCCTGCTGCCCCTGACTGCAGCCACCCGCGGCATCCTCAACTCGCGCCTCTTTGCGCAGCTTCCGCCCGGCGCATCGGTCATCAATGTCGGCAGAGGCGGCCACCTCGACAATCAGGCACTCCTCGATGCGCTTGACTCTCAGCACCCGGCTGGGGCGATTCTCGATGTCTGCGATCCCGAGCCTCTGCCCAAAGGTCATCCCTTCTGGGGCCACCCGCAGATTCTGCTCACACCTCACATCGCAAGCCTGACACGATCCGAAACGGCGGCGCGCGCAGTTCTCGAGAATATCCGCAGGCATCGGCAGGGTCAGCCGCTACGCGATGTAATCGACAGGACGAACGGCTACTAAGGGCTCGCGTGAAAATAACTTGACCACTGTGGGAGGGTGTGTTTTAAGTAGTTGTGCTTGCTGCAACTGCGATACGCCAGATCAAGGCCCGCTACCGAACGCTGGGGCCGTTGATGGATGA
>JBOIAB010000288.1:0-9123 GCA_050738635.1 Steroidobacteraceae bacterium | reverse complement strand
GCGCCGGACGTAGTTCATGATCGCCTCGTCGAAGCGATCGCCGCCGATGCGTGCAGAGTTGGCGTACACGACGCCATTCAGCGACAGCACGGCAACTTCGGAGGTGCCGCCGCCGATGTCCAGCACCATGGAGCCGCGCGGCTCGTGCACGGGCAGGCCCGCGCCGACTGCCGCGGCCATCGGCTCGCTCACGATGCCGACGTTGCGCGCGCCGGCGCCCTCGGCCGACTCGCGGATGGCGCGCCGCTCCACCTGTGTGGAGCCGAAAGGCACGCACACCAGCACCCGCGGAGAGGGCTTCAGCATCCGGTTGCCGTGCACCTTATTAATGAAGAACTGCAGCATCTTCTCCGTATAGGTGAAGTCTGCGATCACGCCGTCCTTCATCGGCCGCACCGCGGTGATGTGGCCCGGAGTGCGGCCAAGCATGCTCTTGGCCTCCTGGCCCACGGCGACGATGATCTTGCCGCCCCGGGAGGGCTCGTCCTGCACCGCTACCACGGAAGGCTCGTTGAGGACGATGCCCTTGTCGCGGACATAGATCAGAGTGTTGGCGGTCCCCAGATCGATCGATAAATCGCTGGAGAAATAGCCGCGAAAGCGTTTGAGCATGAAGCGTCCGAAAGAGAAGCGACTGCGGGGGACCCCCCGAAAGTGGCGCGTAATCTAGCAACCGGGGGGACATTCAGCAAGGCAACATGTATGATTTTGCGCTGTTTTTCTCATTCGCCTTTTCCGCCATGGCCCTCACGCGCGCGCAGATCGAAAGCATCGCTCAGCTGGCCCGCCTCGAGCTGGAGCCGGCCGAGATTCCGGTGTACCAGGAGAGCCTGTCGCGAATCATCGACTTGGTCGGCGAGCTCGACCGTGCCGACACCGCGGGTATCGCGCCCATGGCTCATCCGCTGCCGGGTCTCAGCCAGCGGCTGCGCGCCGATGCCGTCACCGAGCAGGATCGCCACGAGCTCTATCAGGCGAATGCGCCCCAGGTGGCCGCGGGACTCTACCTCGTGCCCAAAGTACTGGAATGAGCGACGTGGTTCACAGGAATTCACTGACGCAGCTCGCCGCGGGCCTGCGCGCGAAGACGTTCTCGAGCGTGGAACTCGTGCGCGCCTATCTCGGGCGCATCGAGGCGGCCCAGCCGGCGCTCAATGCCTTCATCTCGGTCACGGCGGACCAGGCGCTCGCGGCTGCCGCCGCCGCGGATCGCGAGCTGGCTGCCGGCCGGGGCGGCGCGCTCGCCGGCGTGCCGATCGCCCACAAGGACCTCTTCTGCACCGCCGGAGTGCGTACGACCTGCGGCTCGCGCATGCTCGACAATTTCGTGTCGCCATACGACGCCACCGTGGTCGCCAAGCTCACGGCGGCCGGCGCCATCAACCTGGGCAAGCTCAACATGGACGAGTTCGCCATGGGGTCCTCGAACGAGACCAGTTACTACGGCCCGGTGAGAAATCCCTGGAACACCGATTTCGTGCCCGGCGGCTCGTCCGGCGGGTCCGCGGCGGCCGTGGCCGCGAGGCTGGTCCCGGCGGCGACCGCGACCGACACCGGCGGCTCGATCCGTCAGCCGGCCGCGCTCTGCGGCATCACCGGCGTCAAGCCTACCTATGGCCGCGTCTCACGCTACGGCATGGTCGCGTTCGCTTCGAGCCTGGATCAGGGTGGCGTCATCGCGGCGAGTGCCGAAGACGCAGCTCTCATGCTGCGTGAGATGGCGGGGTTCGACCCGAACGACTCGACCAGCGTCGATACACCGGTGCCGGATTACGTGGCGGAGCTCGATGCGCCGCTGGCGGGCGTCAAGGTCGGTCTGATCAAGGAATTCATCGACGAGGGGCTCGATCGTGACAACGAGCAGCGCATTCGCGACGCCCTCAGCGTGCTCGAGCGCCTCGGAGCGAGTCTGCGTGAGGTGAGTCTGCCGAACCTGCCTCTGTCGGTGCCTGCCTACTATGTGGTGGCACCGGCGGAGTGCTCGTCGAACCTCGCTCGCTATGACGGGGTGCGATTCGGGCATCGCTGCAAGGACCCGCGCGATCTGCAGGACCTCTACCGCCGCTCGCGGGGAGAAGGCTTCGGAGCCGAGGTCAAGCGCCGCATGATGACCGGCACTTACGTGCTCTCGGCCGGCTACTACGACGCGTACTACCTGAAAGCGCAGCGTGTGCGGCAGCTGATCGCCGCCGACTTCAAGCGCACTTTCGCCGAGGTCGACGTTCTGGTCGGGCCGACGAGCCCGACGGCCGCTTTTCGCATCGGCGCCAAGACCGCCGATCCCATCACCATGTATCTCAACGACATCTACACGATCGGCGCCAATCTCGCCGGGCTGCCGGCGCTCTCGGTACCCTGCGGCTTCGTGGGCGGTCTGCCGGTCGGCCTGCAGATCGTGGGTCCGCACTTTGCCGAGGCGCGCATTCTCAATGTCGCGCACCGCTATCAGCTCGAGACCGACTGGCATCGCCGGGTGCCGGAGAGGTTCGCATGACCGCCACGGAGAGTGCGTGGGAAACCATCATCGGGCTGGAGATCCACGCGCAGCTCGCCACCCGCTCGAAGATCTTCTCCGGTGCCGCCACCGCCTACGGCGCGCCGCCGAATGCGCAGGCCAGCCTGATCGATCTCGGCTTTCCGGGCGTGCTGCCGGTGTTGAATCGCGAGGTGGTTCGCATGGCCGTGTGCTTCGGCCTCGCGATCGGCGCCCGCATCGCGCGCCAGTCGGTGTTCGCGCGCAAGAACTACTTCTATCCGGACCTGCCGAAGGGCTATCAGATCAGCCAGTACGAGCTGCCGATCGTGGCGCAGGGTGCTCTCGATGTTGTGCTCGATGATGGCAGCTCCAAGCGCGTCGGCATCACCCGCGCACATTTGGAGGAGGATGCGGGCAAGTCGTTGCACGAGGGCCTCGGCGCATTCACCGGCGTGGATCTCAACCGCGCCGGCACGCCGCTCATCGAGATCGTCTCGGAGCCGGACATGCGCTCGGCGAAGGAAGCGGTCGCGTACATGAAGAAGGTGCACACGCTGGTGCGCTACCTCGAGATCTGCGACGGCAACATGCAGGAGGGATCGTTTCGCTGCGATGCCAACGTGTCGGTGCGGCCGAAAGGCGCCAGCAAGCTCGGCACCCGCGCGGAGATCAAGAACATCAACTCGTTCCGCTTCGTGGAAAAGGCGATCCTGTACGAGGTGGCGCGTCAGATCGAGCTCATCGAGTCGGGCGGCAAAGTGGTGCAGGAGACCCGCCTCTACGACCCGGACAAGGGCGAGACGCGCTCCATGCGCACCAAGGAGGAAGCGAACGACTATCGCTATTTCCCCGACCCCGACCTGCTGCCACTCGCGCTCGATGAGGCCTTCATCGAGGAGGTGCGCTCCAGCCTGCCGGAGCTCCCGGACGAGAAAGCGGCGCGATTCTCCTCACAGTACGGACTTTCCGCGTACGACGCCGGCGTGCTGACCGCGAGTCGCGAGCTTGCCGGCTATTACGAGGAAGTGGCGCGCGCCGTGCCGCGGGAGCCCAAGCTCGCCGCCAACTGGGTGATGGGCGAGCTCGCCGCGGCGCTCAACAAGGAGAACCTGGACGTCGGCTCCGGCAAGATGCCGGCCGCGCGCCTCGCGAGCCTGCTCATGCGCATCGCCGATCAGACCATCTCCGGCAAGATCGCCAAGGAGGTGTTCGAGGCCATGTGGGCCAGCGGCGACAGTGCCGATGCCATCATTGAGTCGAAGGGCCTCAAGCAGATCACCGATACCGGCGCCATCGAGCGCGCCATCGAAGAGGTGATGGCGAAGAACCCCGGGCAGCTTGCCGACTATCGCGCCGGCAAGGACAAGCTCTTCGGCTTCTTCGTCGGCCAGGTGATGAAGGCGACGCAGGGTAAGGCCAATCCGGCGCAACTGAACGAGCTGCTGAAGAAGAAGCTCCCGGGATAGATTTCTCGGGCTTGCGCACAGGTTGAGTAATTGAGGTGCGTGCCCCATTCTGGGGGCATGGAAACCTCAGTCACGCCTCGCGACGAAGTCCGTCGCTTCATCGTCGAGAATCAGCCGGTGCGCGGCCATTGGGTGCGCCTCGAAGGCGCCTGGCGCGAGCTGCGCGCCCACCGCGACTACCCCCAGCCCGTGCGCGAGCTTCTCGGCCAGGCCGTTGCCGCCTCCGTGCTGCTCGCAGCTACCCTGAAGTTCCGTGGCCAGTTGACGCTGCAGCTGCAGGGTAACGGCGCGGTCAGCCTGCTCGTGGCGCAATGCACCCATGATTATCGGCTGCGCGCCGTGGCTCGCTTCGACGCCGCGGCGGTCGCGGCGCTATCCCCCGATGGGGCTGCAGAGGAAACCAGTAGACCTACCGGCGGAGTCTTCCGGCGCCTCGTCGGCAGTGAGGGGCGCGTAGCCGTCACTGTGGAGGCCGACGAGCGCAGCACACGCTATCAGGGCATCGTGCCGCTGAGCGGCGATTCGCTGGCAGGCTCGCTCGAGGCTTATTTTGCCCGCTCGGAGCAACTGCCGACCCGCGTGCTCCTGGCGGCGGATGGCGAGCGGGGTGCCGGCGTCCTGGTGCAGAAGCTTCCCGAGGGCGCGGCTGCCGATGAGACTCAGATGCGCGAGATCTGGGAGCAGGCGGAGCGAGGTATAGAGCGGTTGAGCGAAGAGGACCTGCTGCAGTGTCCCGTCGAGGAGCTGCTCGGGCGCGGCTTCGCCGCCCACGACATGCGCCTTTTCCGTGGCACGCCGGTGCAGTTCGAGTGCCGCTGCAGCCACGGCCGGGTGACCAGCCTGCTTCGGGCGCTGGGTCCCGACGAGGTTCGCGACGTACTTCGGGAGCAGGGCTCGGTGACAGTTACCTGTGAATTCTGCCATCGGCCCTACCGTTTCGATGCAGGCGATGTCGAGGCGCTCTTCGGCGATGGCCCCGGGCCCGGTGGCAATTCGTCCACCGTTCATTGATATTGGATCATATATGAAACAATAGGGCCGGTTTTGCCCCAGCGGTCGGAATGCTGTACATTGCAGTTAAAGATTTGTGCAATTCTTTATACTGCATCGATGCCTTCACCCCCACACGATCTGTTGCTGACCTGGCTGCGAGCCGCCGGCGAGCCGACGCGGCTGCGACTCCTGGCTCTGTGCGCGGCGCGGGAGTTGAGCGTCTCCGACATCGCTCAGGTCGTGGGTCAGAGTGAGCCGCGGGTATCACGGCACCTGAAAATCCTCGGCGAAGCCGGCCTCATCGAGCGGCTGCGGCAGGGGCAATGGGTGCACTACGGCCTGGCTCGCGTCGGTCCCGCCGCCGGATTCGTCCAGAGCCTTCTCGGACAGCTCGATCGCGCGGACCCAGTGGCGGCGCGTGACCGGGAGCGAGCGCGGGCACTGCGGGAGGAGGCGGGGCGCGCGGGTGCGCCGGCCGCATCGCGCCTGGGTAGGGAGCTGCGAGGCTTCGTCGAGTCGGCCGCGACGGTCGCGTCCGCGGGTGCTGTGCTGCTGGTCGGCGCCGATCATCCGGAGCTGATCGAGACGGCGGCGGCCATGGGGACGGAATGTACCGTTCTCGCCTACTCGCGCCGATCGTCACAGCTTGCGCGCTCCATGGCCGAGCGCGCCGGCCTTCATTGCCGAGTACTCCTCGCGGCAGGGAGCGAATCGCTGGCGTCGCGAGACCTCGGGCGCCTCGGGCGCACATTCGATGCCGTGGTGCTCGATCGCTTGGGCACTTCCGATGCGGCGCTCGGCCGGCTGCTCACCGCGAGCCGGGCTGCACTCTCGCCCGGCGGACATCTTCTCCTCTTCGAGCGCTACGACTCGCTCGAGAGTCCCCGCGAGCGCGTGGTGGAACATCCGCTCGCGCGCCTGCGCCGGCTCCTCGGCGAGGCCGGCATGAGGTGCGAGCGCATGAGTCCCATCGAGGCCGATGGCCAACACGTGTTGGCCGCGCTGGCGGTGCTCTCGCAGGAGCAGCCGCGCGGTACCGCGAGCGCGGCATGAACAAAGAGGCAAGCGCGATGAACGTCTCATTCGAATTCTTTCCGCCCGCTGATGCGGAGATGGAAACCACGCTGTGGCGCTCCGTGCAGCGCCTCGCGCCGCTGGCGCCGCGATTCATCTCCGTCACCTACGGTGCCGACGGCTCGACACGTACCCGCACGCATCAGCTGGTCACCCGTATCCAACAGGAAACTGCGCTTACCGGCGCGCCGCATCTCACCTGCGTGGGCGCGAGCCGCGGTGAGATCCTCGACATCGCGCGCCAGTATCGCGATCAGGGGATCCGCCACATCGTCGCTCTGCGGGGTGACCCGCCGAAGGGCGCTGCCGGTTACCAACCGCACCCGGACGGCTTCGCCTACGCCGCGGATCTCGTGGCTGGCTTGAGGACGGTTGCCGACTTCGAGATCTCGGTCGCCGCCTACCCGGAGGTCCATCCCGAGGCACCCTCGGCGCAGTTCGACCTCGACAATCTCAAGCGCAAGCTGGATGCCGGCGCCTCGCGCGCCATCACCCAGTTCTTCTACGACATCCAGACATTCCTGCGCTTTCGCGATCTTTGCGCGGCCGCCGGACTCACGGCGCCGATCGTGCCGGGCATTCTGCCGATCACCCGCTTCCCGCAGGTGCTGCGCATGGCCGGGCGCTGCGGCGCCCGTATTCCGCGCTGGCTGGAGGACCGCTTCAGCGGCCTCGATGACGATCCCGACACGCGGCGACTGATCGCCGCCAGTGTTGCGATCGAACAGGTTCAGACGCTGCAACGGCATGGCGTGCGTGACTTCCACTTCTACACGCTCAATCGCGCAGAGCTGACTTACGCGATCTGCCACGCGCTGGGGGTGCGCGCGAGCAAACAGCCGGCGGCCATACCCGAGGCCGTTGGAGCGTCGACATGAAATTCGACGCCTGCGCCCATACCGCCCCGCGGGCCGACCGGCCGGGTCCCGGCAACGATTCGCCGGCGCCGCGCGTTCCCGCCGCGCCCTTCGCGGTGGCTCCGGTCGATGAGACGGCGCGACAGGAGCGCATCGAGCGACTGAAACGCCTGCTCGATGAGCGCATCGTGCTGCTCGACGGCGCCATGGGCACGATGGTGCAGCAGCATCGGCTGGACGAGCGCGGCTACCGGGGCGAGCGCTTGCGCGATCACGGCAGGGATCTCAAGGGCAACAACGACATCCTGACGCTCACGCGGCCGGATGTCATAGGCGGCATTCACCGCGCTTATCTCGAGGCCGGCGCGGACATCATCGAGACCAACACCTTCAACTCCAACTCCGTGTCACAGGCCGACTACGGTACGCAGGCGCTGGTTCCGGAGCTGAACTATCGCGCCGCCAGGCTTGCGCGCGCGGCGGTGGACGAGTTCGCGCAGTCGGCGGGCCGCCCGGCCTTCGTCGCGGGCGCGCTCGGGCCGACCAGCCGGATGTGCTCGCTGTCGCCGGATGTCAACGATCCCGGCTACCGCAGCACTTCCTTCGATGAGCTGGCGGCAACCTATCTCGATGCGGCGCGCGCGCTCCTCCTGGGTGGCGTCGACGTGCTCCTCATCGAGACTGTGATCGACACGCTGAATGCCAAGGCGGCGATTTACGCGGCCCTCTCGCTCTTCGACGAAACCGGCGTCGAACTGCCGATCATGATCTCCGGGACGATCACCGACGCCTCCGGTCGTATTCTCTCGGGACAGACCGCCGAGGCCTTTTGGAACTCCATCCGCCATGCGCGGCCGCTCGCTGTGGGGCTCAACTGCGCGCTCGGCGGGCGGCAGCTCCGTCCTTACATTCAGGAGCTTGCGCGCGTAGCGGACACGCGTGTCTGCGCTTACCAGAACGCGGGCCTGCCGAACGCCTTTGGAGAATACGACGAGGCGCCGGAGGAGACCGCGGAGATCCTGCGGGACTACGCCGAGTCGGGCCTGGTCAACATCCTCGGCGGCTGCTGCGGCACCACTCCGGAGCACATCCGGCTGTTGCACGCAGGAGTGGTGCGGTGCGCGCCGCGCGCCATGCCCGCCGTCCCCGTGAGGACCCGTCTCGCCGGGCTCGAGTCGGTCGCGATCGACGACGAGTCGCTCTTCGTCAACGTGGGGGAGCGCACCAACGTGACGGGCTCGGCGCGCTTTCGCAAGCTCATCGAGGCGGGCGACTACGCGGCGGCGCTCGACGTGGCGCGCCAGCAGGTAACGAGCGGCGCGCAGGTGATCGACATCAACATGGATGAGGGCATGCTCGATTCCGAAGCGGCCATAGTGCGCTTCCTGAACCTGATCGCCGCCGAACCCGATATCGCGCGGGTGCCGGTGATGCTCGACTCCTCCAAGTGGAGCGTGCTCGAGGCCGGACTGAAATGCCTGCAGGGCAAGGGCATCGTCAACTCCATCAGCCTGAAGGAGGGCGAGGAGGTCTTCCTCGAGCACGCGCGCAAGGTGCGCCGCTACGGTGCGGCGGCGGTGGTGATGGCCTTCGACGAGCAGGGCCAGGCCGACACGGTGGAGCGGCGCGTGGCGATCTGCGAGCGCGCCTATCGCCTGCTGCTGCGCGAGGGCTTTCTCCCCGAGGACATCATCTTCGACCCCAACATTTTCGCCATCGCGACCGGCATCGAGGAGCACAACGGCTACGCGCTCGCCTTCATCGAAGCGACGCGGCGGATCAAGGAATTGTTGCCGCACGCACTGGTGAGCGGCGGTGTCAGCAACGTCTCGTTCTCATTCCGCGGCAACGACCCGGTGCGCGAGGCGATGCATTCGGTGTTCCTCTACCACGCGATTGCCGCCGGCATGGATATGGGCATCGTCAATGCGGGTCAGCTCGGCATCTACGCGGAGATCGCTCCCGAGCTGCGCGAGACGGTGGAGGATGTCATCCTCAACAGGCGTCAGGACGCGACCGAGCGGCTGCTCGAGATCGCGGCCCGCTACAAGGGCGATGGGGTGACGAAGCGCAAGGAGGACCTCGAGTGGCGGTCGTTGCCGGTGGCCAAGCGCCTGGAGCATGCGCTGGTGAAGGGCATAGACGATTTCGTCATCGAAGATACCGAGGAGGCGCGGCTTGCCTTCGAGCAGCCGCTGCAGGTCATCGAAGGACCGCTGATGGATGGCATGAACATCGTCGGCGATCTGTTCGGCGC
>JBOIAB010000287.1:0-6099 GCA_050738635.1 Steroidobacteraceae bacterium | reverse complement strand
CATTGCCGGCGAGCCGGTCGAACTTGGGTCCCGCCAACATGTAGACCGCGCCGATCCGACCCCAGCTGTCGATGCGCAGGTTGATCTCGTCGGTGACTCCGGGGATGCCGCTGCGTACGTACTGGTTCTGCAGGCTCTTGAGCTCCGTGTCGATGATCAGGTCGACATCGCCCTGGATGATGCTCTGCGTCAACAGGTAGGCGCTGCCGAGCGTCACGCACACGGCCAACGTGACGAGGAACGTGTAGCCCATCGACATCCGGAAGGCCGAGGTGTTGAAGAGGCCCCAACGGCGTCCCTCCTTCACTCCTCCTCCCTGAGCACGTATCCCGAGCCGCGCACCGTGTGGATGAGGGGTCGCTCCGCGCCACGATCGATCGCCTGGCGCAGGCGGCTGATGTGCACGTCGACGAGGTTGCTCTGCGGGTCGAAGTGCAGATCCCAGACGCCTTCGAGCAGCATCATGCGGGTGACCACCTGCCCTTCGCGCCGCATGAGGAACTCGAGCAGCTTCTGCTCACGGGCGGTGAGCTCGATCTCCTGGGCGGCGCGTGTGACCTTGCGGGCGAGCAGGTCGAACTCCAGGTCCGCCACCCTGAGCACCGTCGCCCCGGAAGCGCTCGCATGCCGGCGCAGCAGCGCCTCGATCCGAGCCAGCAGCTCGGCGAAAGCGAACGGCTTCGTGAGATAGTCGTCGCCGCCCGCCTTGAGGCCACGGATGCGATCATCGACGGTGCCGAGGGCGCTCAACACCAGCACCGGCGTGGCCAGACGCGCCCGCCGTAACTGTTGGATGATCGTCAGCCCGTCCATGTGCGGCAGCATTCGGTCCGTGACGATCAGGTCGAGCTTGCCCGCGAGGGCACGCGAGAGACCCTCACGACCGTCGGCGGCATGATCCACCGTGTAGCCGCTCTCGCGCAGTCCCTTGACGAGGACCCGCGCGGCCTCGGTATCGTCCTCGATGAGCAGGATGTGCACGGAGCGGGAATGTACAGCAGCCACCGGTCAATTGGAAAAACCGGCGGCCCTCGCCAGCGGGCAATGGGCGGCCTTTGGCGGCCGGGCGGCTAGCCGGCGCTGACGACGGTGGGGGTTTGCTGCTCGACGCCCTGCAGGCGGCCGATGAGTGTACGCAGGAATACCCGGTTGAAGCGCAGCTGGCAGGAGGCCGAGACCTGCTCGAGCAGGGTCGAGCTCACTTTGAGCACCGTCACCGCGCTGGCGGCGCGGATGGTGGCCGTTCGCTTGGCGCCCGGCACGTAGCTCGCCTCTCCGAAGCAGTCGCCGGTGTCGAGGACGCCGATGCGCCGTCCGTGCCGTTCGACCCCGCAGGCGCCCGAGACGAGGATGTAGAAGCGGTCATCCATCTCGCCTTCCTTGACGATCTCCTCGCCCTGCGAATAGTCCTGCCAGCTGCTCGCGCGCAGCACTTCCCAGATCTCCGCATGGGAGAACTCGTGGAAGAACTTCAGGCGCCGCAGGACGCCGAATTGCTCCTGCCGGTCGATGCGCGCGTTGGCCTCGCGCAGCCGCTGATGCACTCGGGTCAGCTCCGCGGCGAAATCGAGCCCGCTCTTGTGCCGCTTCGCCGGGTCCTTCTGCAGTGCGGTCGCCACGACGTTCTCCAGCTCCTCGGGCACATCCTTGCGCAGTGTATGGATGGGAGGTGGGGTGGCGTACACGATCTGGTGCAGCAGCTTCTGCAGGTTGCCGGCACGGAACGGCCGCGAGCCCGTCAGCAGCTCGTACATCACCGCGCCGAGCGAGTAGAGATCGGAGCGGTTGCTGAGCTCGAGGCTCTGCACCTGCTCCGGTGACATGTACGAGGGGCTGCCCGCGATGCCCTCGATGCGTGAGATCTCCGAATCCGACACCAGCGCGATGCCGAAGTCGATGATGCGCACGTCGCTGTCCTGCGTGAGCATGATGTTGGATGGCTTGACGTCGCGGTGGATGACGCCGCGCGTGTGCGCATAGTGCAGCGCCTTCGCGCACTTGAACATGATTTCGACGGTGTCGTCGATCCTGAGGAGGTTGTCAGGGCGGCAGTAGGCCGCCAGCGTGCGCGCGCCGTGCACGTGCTCCATCACGATGTAGCAGTGGCCGTTCTCCTCGCCCGCGTCATAGATGGGCAGGATGTGCGGGTGCTGCAGCATCCCGACCAGGTGCGCCTCGGAGAGGAACATCTTGCGTGCGGTGTGTGCGCGCTCCTCGTCGGCGGCCGGATCCATGTTGTAAAGCTTGATCGCGACGTCGCGCCCGTAATAGGCATCGTGCGACAGATAGACCACACCGGTGCTGCCGTGGCCCACCTGTTTGATGACCATGTACTTGCCGATCCTCTCCGGGACGCCGTGCGGGGCGGCCTTCGGCGAGGCATTGGATCCTTTGGCGGGTACGGGCATGGAGTAGCGGCGTAGCGTGGAACGCCCGTGAGGATACGGACTGAGGCCGCGCGTATCTGTGATGATTGGCGCAAATCGCTCCCGGCGATTGGCGCGGCCGGGCGTGCGACAGGATTCGTCCCGCGGCCCCGGGCCGTTCAGTCAGTTGCGCGCGAACTCGTTATGTGAAGTCACATCGGTTATGTGAACTCACCCGAGCTCACTTGAAATGCTCGTAGCCGGAATGCGACAGGCTCATCACGGCGCCATCGCGAAGTACGTCCGCGCCCGGAGCTTCGCGCAGCGTGCCGATCCGCGCATAGCCCCAGCGCTGCGGCGGCAACTCCGCCAGGAGTCTAGCGATGTGATTGGGGCGCACGCTGAAGCACAGCTCGTAATCATCTCCGCCGGTCAGCGCGAGCTCGCGCGCACGCTGCGCACCCACTGCGAGACTCAGCGCCTCCGAAACAGGTACCTGATCGTACGTGATCTCGACTCCGCAGCCGCTGGCGCGCGCCAGTTTGGCCGCATCACCCAGCAAGCCATCGGACACGTCTATGCAGGCGCCGGCATGGCGGCGCAGGCATTCACCCAGGGCGATCCGGGGCGCGGGGTAGAGAAAGCGCTCGCGCAGATACGCCGCCGCCTGACCGGTGGCCGCGAGCGTGCCCTGCTCGATCGCCAGACCCGCGGCCGCATCCCCCGGCGTTCCCGACACGAAAAGCGCATCGCCCGGACGGCCTGCGGAGCGCAGCAGCGCGGATGAGCGCGGCACGTGTCCCAGAACCTGCACGGTGACGCACAAAGGTCCGGATGTAGTGTCGCCACCCACGAGCGCGACGTCGTGCGCGCGAGCCAGCGCGGCCATGCCAGCCGCAAACTCAGACAGCCAGGATTCGTCCGCTTGTGGCAGGGTCAGCGCGAGGAGAGCCCACGCCGGGCGCGCGCCCATGGCGGCGAGGTCGCTGAGATTGACGGCCAGCGCGCGATGCCCAATGGAGGCAGGCGGCGAGCCGCGCGGGAAATGTACGCCGTCAACCAGACTGTCCACCGCGGCGACCAGCTCCATGTTGGCGGGGCACTCCAGAATCGCCGCGTCATCGCCAACGCCGACCTGGACATCCGCGCGCTTCGCGCCGCAGCCACGAAAGTACCGCTCGATGAGGTCGAATTCCCCTAGCGACACGCGCTCAATGCTCGTCGGGACGGATGGCACGCGCCGCCCGATCCAACACCGCGTTGACGTATTTGTGACCATCGGTCGCGCCGAAGCGCTTGGCCAGGGTCACCGCCTCGCTGATGGCGACACGGTACGGCACATCGTGGCGATGACGGAGCTCATAGACGCCGATCAGCAGGATCGCATGCTCTATGGGATCGAGCAGCGCCGGCGCCCGATCCGCCCATGACGAGAGCTCCGTATCGAGCGCCTCGCGCGCCCGCCAGACGCCCTCGACGAGCTCGCGGAAGTACTCTCTGTCCGCCCGCGGCATATCCTCCGCATCGGCGAACTCCTGGATCAGGTCCTGCCACGGACCCTCATTGAGCTGCCAGCGGTACAGCGCCTGCATCGCGAGCTTGCGCGCGACCGAGCGTTGGCTGGAGAACGTGCGGCTGGAGGGCTCGGTGGACATCGTCAGGTCGTCGCGCATCGAAGATCAGGAAGGGAGGCTCGCCATCAGGCTCGCCATCTCCAGGGCGACCAGCATGCTTTCGCCCCCCTTGTTGCCGGCGGTCGTGGCCGCGCGTTCCAGCGCCTGCTCCACCGTCTCGACCGTGAGAACTCCGAAAATGACGGGCACGCCCGTCTCCAGGCTCGCGAGCTGCAAGCCGCGCGCGCATTCGCCGGAGATGTACTCGAAGTGCGGCGTATCGCCGCGGATGACGCAGCCGAGCGCCACTACCGCATCATAACGTCCGGACAGAGCCAGCCTGCGCGCGACGACCGGCAGCTCGAACGCGCCGGGCACGCGTGCGACCAGCAGGTCCTCGGCGGGACCACCCCGCTCCAGCCAGGCCGCGGTCGCGCCTTTGAGAAGACTCGCGACGATGAAGTCGTTGAATCTCGCCGCGACGATCGCGACCTTGCGGCCGCGCGCGGCGACCTCGCCTTCGAGAACGCGCGGTGCGGTCAAACGTCCTCTCCAACGTAACTCTCAATCTCCAGGCCAAACGCTGCGATACCGTGTATTTGCTTCGGTGCCGACAGCACCCGCATCCGGCGCACACCGAGATCCTTCAGGATCTGCGCGCCCACACCGAAGGTCCGCAGCACTTCACCGTCGCGCCGCGCACCGCCGCTGCCGGAACGCGCACCCGCCTGGGTTTCCTCGGGGCTCGGCGCCCCCAACGATCGCACCGAGTCCAGCAGATCATCGGGCGACTCACGATCGCGCAGGATCACGATCACGCCACTGCCCGCACGCGCGATCCGCTCCATCGCCGCCCGCAGTGTCCATGCCAAGGGATCCGCCCGTATCCCCAGCAGGTCGCGCAGCGGATCGACCACATGGACCCGGACGAGCGGCGGCTCCTCGCCGCGCAGCTTGCCGCGAGTGAGGGCGAGGTGCACCTCCTGGCTCACCCGATCCTCGTAGGCGTAAAGGGTGAACTCGCCGAGCTCGGTCTGCACCAGCTGCGCCTTCATCCGCTCCACGGAGCGCTCATTGCGCAGCCGGTAGCGGATGAGATCGGCGATGGTGCCGATCTTCAGCCCATGGTGCTTGGCAAAGACCTCGAGCTGCGGCCGCCGCGCCATGCTGCCGTCTTCGTTCACCACTTCGCTGAGGACGCCGACGGGCTGCAGGCCGGCCAGGCGGCAGAGATCCACGGCGGCTTCCGTGTGGCCGGTCCGCACGAGCACCCCGCCGCGGCGGGAGCGCAGCGGAAAGATATGACCGGGACGCGCGAAATCCTGCGGCTTCGACCGGACATCCGCGAGCGCGTGGATGGTGGTCGTCCGATCGCTCGAGGAGACGCCCGTCGTCGTCCCGGCGCGAGCGTCCACGGAGACGGTGAAGGCGGTGCGGTGCGATTCGCTATTGCTCGCGACCATCTGCGGCAGGTCGAGGCTCATCAGGCGCTCCTCCTCCATGTGGACGCAGATGATGCCGCTCGTGTGGCGGACCATGAACGCGAGGGCCTCGGGCGTCGCAAGCTCCGCGGCCATGATGAGATCACCCTCGTTCTCGCGGTCCTCGTCGTCCATGACGACGACCATGCGCCCGGCCTTGAGGTCCGCCACGATCTCCTCGACGGAATTCGGGGCTGCCGAGCCGGCCTGCGGAGCCGGCTTGCCGGATATTGGCAGAACTTTGGACATGGGGGCGCCTCTGGTGTTAAGCGCTGGATCCGGGCATCGTGCCCGGCCCAGCGCCGTCTCGGGCAAAAAGCGTGGTTTTTGCACGAGACTCGGCCACCTGCGGCGGCCGGGCACGTCCCTGTCCCTGAATCGCTGTGTCGTCTTGCTTCATGGCTCGGGCACTGGGTAGGTACTGCAAGTATACCTGCGTGGTTTCCGCTCCCTGGCCCCCAATACCTAGTGCCCCTTGCGGACCGCAAGCAGCGGCAATACGGCCTCCTCGAGCGCCTGCTCGGAGACCCCGGACGGGCCCTCGGCCTGCAGCTGCGCCCGGATCACCCCCCGCCGATCGATCACATACGTGATCGGGACCGCGATCGGGTCGCCGAAGCCGTCGACCCGCGCCGCGCT
>JBOIAB010000286.1:0-2781 GCA_050738635.1 Steroidobacteraceae bacterium | reverse complement strand
CCAGCAATCCGGCCGCCGATTTCTCACCGCGTCTCGACGGTGGTGGCACCGAGCGGCCGCGCAGCCGCGCGTTGAGCCTCGATGAGTTGGCGCGACTCTTCGAGAAAATCCGCGAGACGCCGAGCTTGGGCGCCGGCAACATCCTCGCTCTGAGGCTCCTGCTCGCGCTCTGCGTCCGCAAAGGCGAACTGTTGGGCGCTCGGTGGGAGGAGTTTGATCTCGACCGGAACACGCCGTCTGGCGCGGTCTGGCGCCTTCCCGCCTCGCGCACCAAGACCGAAGTGGCGCTCAACATCCCGCTCGTGCCCGAAGTGGTCGGATGGCTGCGTGAGCTCAATTCGCTCGAGCCCGGCAGCGAGTATCTCTTCCCGAAGCGCCGGCACGATCGCCGCGAGCGCGTGCCGCATTTGGGGTTGGACACGCTGAACGTCGCTCTGCAGCGTGTGGAGCACGGGCTCGCGCCCTTTACCATCCACGACCTCCGGCGTACCGCGCGCACCCAACTCGCCGCGCTCGGCGTCCGGCGCGAAGTGGCCGAGCGCTGCCTTGGGCACGCGATCCGCGGCGTCGAGGGCACGTATGATCGACACGACTACTTCAAGGAGCGTCGCGGCGCGCTCGAGCAATGGACCGCCCTGCTGATCGAGGCCGAGCAGGGCCTCCGTAAAATCGCTGTGATCGGCCAGCGCTCGGCACGGCGGATTAGTGGTTAGTCAAGGATCAAGTGGAACCCGTGGGGGGCGCGGCCTTTAGCCCAGGAGCGCAGTGAGCCATGAAGGTGAGCGAGGTTCTACGCATGCTTCACGATGATGGGTGGTTTCTGGCCGCAACGCGAGGCAGCCATCGTCAATTCAAGCATCCAAGCAAGCCGGGACGTGTCACAGTCGCCGGAAAACCAAGTGACGATTTGGCACCAGGAACGGCGAACAGTATCCTGAAGCAGTCTGGGCTCAAGCGTTAAGGTAACCAGAGCATGCGCTACGCAATCGTCATAGAGAATGCCGGGGCGAACTACTCCGCGTACGTGCCTGATCTTCCCGGGTGTGTCGCGACCGGTGCGACACCCGAGGAGGTCGAGGCCTCAATTCGCGAGGCCATTGAGCTCCACCTCGAGGGCATGCGCCAGGATGGAACCCCCATCCGACCCCCCACAAGCCGCGTTGACTACGTCGAGGTTGCCGCCTAACTGCATTGCGGCTTGCGTCGCTGTGTTGAAGGTGACCCGGCGACGTGCGGCAAAGATCGATTTTGGGTTGCACTCCGGCAAATGCTTGCGTCCAACAGCGCGATCAAAATGCTCAACGCGCCGCAGACGCCTCCGCAGATCTAAAGTGGGTTCTCTGGCTGGCCGCGCCTTGCGTGTATGACAAAAGCCGCCGCGGGGCTATCCTGCGCGCGCCGAAATATAGGAAGCACAAAAACTCCTCGTCGCGGCGGCGTCGGCCGACGACGAAGCCTTACCCGTTGCGCTCGCTCTTTGAGATGCCGCGTGCCATACGCAGCACGTTCTCGCGATGGAATTCGAGATACTGCTGCTGTCCCTGCGAGAAGGCGCCGACGTTCAACCGGGCGTCGCAGTCGATCCCCATACGCTTAAGCGATACAGGGTCCGCTACCGGCGATACGATCAGCTGCCCGGTGTCCTCAAAGGAAATGAACCCCCTGTCGAACAGGTGGTCCACCGTCGGAGTCAACAGCAAGCCGTTTTCACCGTCGAGACGTTGCTCGTTGCTGCTGTCGCGCCAGGGCTGGATGTGGCTCGCGATCAAGTGCTCCATACGCTCCACTCGGGTGATGCGGCAGGCTTGCTCAATCGAGCGCACATTGTCCCGGAAGAGGCCCTGACCGCGACGCGCCTGGACAAGTGCGACCCTCTCGGTCTGTGGGATCGCCCCATCCGTGTCGATGGTGGTCTCGATGCGTCGCTCCCATTCCTCGATGTCCCGCTCCGGTGCCGGAGAGTCGCGCTCGAACTGGCTCACCTGCTGTCCGACCTCGGCCACGCGATTGGCCTCCGTGCCGATCAGCGCGAACAGAGCCCATGCGAGCCCCCTGCTGATCTCAGTCAGATAAACGCTCTGCAGGCCATTGCCATCCGGGGTTAGCGGCGCGTACTTCGTCGAAAGCTCCGGCCGAAGCCGCGCGATGTGATCTTTAGGCCGGATTGCGTTGGAAAGCCGCTGCCATCGAACGCCCACGCGCCAACCGATCTGGCTCCAGTTGGTGCCCGCGGTGCCAAACTCCTGCGGCTTGGGGCTCTCTCGGCAATAGCCACTGATGACGCCGAATGCCGCGATGCGCGTGTCGGAGAACGAGAGGACGATGTCACCCGGCGCGACCTCACGCATGAACTCGTAGAAGGGATTGCGGTGGCCATTCTTATTGCGCTTCGGCGACCAGAGATAGCCGCCCTCGATCTCCTGGCGGAACGTCTGGTTCTGATTGACCCACCAATAGCGCATTTCACTGAGTATTTTTACTCAATGCTGGAGCTGCGCAACACACTGCGAAGTCATTCGTACGGTCGAGCGTCGCAGTACGCTGCAGAGTTCTTCGACGGCCGCCGAGCGCAAGCGGCCCCGAAGGCGTTGTAGCTAGACTCGTAGCTGGTCGCGCGTGTGGCTAAATAAAGTCGTTATAAGTCAACCAGATAAGCGCACCCGCAGCGAGCAGGTGCAGAACGCCGAGTAAGCGCCGCGGCGCTCAGCCGCGTTTGCCGATCTCCACGTAGTTGCGCTGGGTCGGACCCGTGTAGAGCTGCCGCGGGCGGCCGATGCGCAT
>JBOIAB010000285.1:0-6463 GCA_050738635.1 Steroidobacteraceae bacterium | reverse complement strand
GATTACGACCGCTGCTTCTTCTTCGATGAGAGCGGGCAGTTCATCGAAGGCTATTACCTCGTCGGTCTCCTGGCCGAGGTTTTCCTGGCACGCGAGCGTGGCGGGCGCATCGTGCACGACCCGCGCCTCACCTGGAACACCATCGATCTGGTGCGCCGCTACGGCGGCGAGCCCGTGCTCTGTAAGTCCGGGCATGCGTTCATCAAGCAGAAGATGCGGGAGGTCGACGGCGTCTACGGCGGGGAGATGAGCGCGCATCATTACTTTCGCAGCTTCTCCTACTGCGACAGCGGCATGATCCCCTGGCTCATCGTGCTGCAGGTGATCGCGCAGCGCGGGCCACTGTCGCAGCTCGTCGGCGAGCGCATGCGCCTCTTCCCGATCAGCGGCGAGATCAACCGCCAGCTGAAGTCGGATGCGAAGTCGATCCTGGCCCGGGCACGGCAACATTACGAGCGCGAGGCGCTCGCCGTCGACTTCACCGACGGCCTGTCGATGGAATTTTCGCAATGGCGGTTCAACCTGCGCGGATCCAACACCGAGCCGCTGGTGCGGCTCAACGTGGAAAGTCGCGGCAGCGAGGCGCTGATGCGCGAGAAAACCGACGAGCTGCTGCGGCTGATCGAGGCGTGAGGCGGCGCGCGCGAACTAACGAACGGTAATTGGCGCGCGCCTGCGCCGGGCATGCGATTTGCTCAGCGCGCCTGGGGCCGCCTCATCGGCAGGAAGACCCTTTGCAGGACAAGACACAAGCGTTACGAGTGCTGATCGCGGAGAACCACCGGGACCTCAGCGACATCATGAGCCAGTTGATCGATACCGAGCCGGACATGCGCTGTGTCGGACAGGTGGCGCAGGCAGGCGAGGTGCTGGCCGCCGCGCGGCGCACGGAGGCCGACGTGGTCATCCTGGATCTCATGCTGCAGGGCGGCAGCGGCTTGCCCCTGATCGCGGAGCTGTCCGCCGCCCTGCCGTCGCTGCGCATCATCGTCTTCAGCGGCATAGCTTTCAGCGAGGATGTGGCCCGCGAGGCCAAGCGCCGCGGAGCGGCTGCGTTCGTCACCAAGGGCGCCGATTTCGAGGTCCTGCTGGATGCCGTGAGACGCGGCTCAGAGGCGGCCTGAGCCGGCCTGAGCCGGCCTCGTCCCGGCGTTACCGTGGCCTGGACCGCGGTTTGTCGTCATGCAGAGACACTGGCTCTTGGACTCGGCGACGAGTACCTTTCGACGTTCGTCACCATTTTTGATCGGGGGCCATCTCATGGCGCTTTGGAAAGATACGAACACCGGAACCGCAACCCCTTCGGCAGGAGCCTCGCCGGCCTTCGGCAGCACGCCATCACCGGCCGCAACTCCGGAGAAGAGCAATGTCGCACCGCTCACCCCGGAAATCCCCCGCCGTCCCGCCAATCAGCAGCGCTTAGACATGAAAGAATCCGTCATCGCCTCGGACCTGACCATCGAGGGCAAGATCGTCGGCTCCGGCCACGTGCGTATCGCGGGCCGCTTCAAGGGTGACGTCCAGGTCGAAGGTAATGTGACGCTCGACACCGGGGCGCACCTCGAAGGCCAGGTGAAGGCCAGCGTGGTAGTGGTCGGCGGCGAGCTTACCGGCAACATCGATAACGCCAAGCGCGTGGAACTCCTCGAAGGCGGTGTGATCAGCGGCGACGTCAAGGCCGGCTCCCTCACCGTGGCCGCGGGCTCGCGCATGCGCGGCCAGGTCGAGTTTGGCTGGGAAGAGACACGGGGCAAGGCTGAGACGAAGGGATACGGCAGCTGATGAACGTCGCCTCTCGCCCGTCCCCGACGGGCAAGACGCGCACCTGCCCGCACTGCAAGGCGGTCATCCTCGAAAGCCTGAGCATCTGCCCGGGCTGCATGCACCACCTGCGCTTCGATTCCGAAGCTGCGAAGCGGCAGGTCGCTGCAACGTCGGCGCTCAAGGTGGAGGCCATCATCCGCCATCCGCCGGTCGAGGAGGCGTGGGAGTACTACGTGACTATCTCGATCCGCAACGATCGCGGCGAGGAGGTCGACCGCCAGGTGGTCAACGTCGGCGCTCTCCAGGGCACGGAGAAGCGCACGTTTACCCTTTCCGTGGAGGTTCTCCCGCCGCACGCGCCGCAAGAGGATCCGGGCGGGCAGCGGACCACCGATCGCCCCGGCGCCGCATCCGGACCGGGGGGCCAGCAGCCGGCTAGAGCGAGCAGCCCCGCCCCCTCGGGTGTCGGCGCGAAGCCGCCGGGCGCAGAGGCTCCCAAGGCGCCAGCGCGCCCCTCGCCGCCGCCGGGCGGTAGCGGCATCCGCCTGCCGGACGGCACTATCCTGGCACCGCCGGGCCTCGGACCCAAGCGCAAGTAGGCATTGCCCGGCTAGAACTCCTGCTCCGTCTGTACCAGGAACTGCACCTGCCGAATGCCGGTCGGGCCCGAGTTGAAAGGGAAGGCCAGATCGACATGGATGACGTTGCCGAGCCCGGTACGCGCGTTGCCGAAACGTAATCCGAACCCTGCGTCCTTGAGCATCCCGAGACTGGGCTGACCCAGCGGCACACCGCCCCACGTGCGGCCCATATCGAAGAACACCGCGGCGCCGACGCGGAACAGGCGAAACGGGTACCAGTTGCTGAAGTAGCGCTCCTCGAAGGAAAGCAGCGCGCGCGAAGTCCCATCCTGGTAGCGCAACGGATAGCCCCGCAGTCCATTGTCGCCACCGAGCAGGATCTGGTCCTCGAGGTCGAGCCTTTTGCCGACCGAGGCGGCGAGCGTCGAGAAGAAGAGCCACTTGCCGTCGCGAAAGGGCCAATAGCCCGACTGCTCGTTGTAGTAGCGCACGGCGCTGTTGAGCACCGCGTTCTCCAGGTCACCGCCCTGCAGCCTGCCTGTGTAGACGCTGGAGACGAGCAGCGTCTGCCGTTTCGTGAGGTCGTAGCCGTCGCCCGCGGCGAGCTGAAAGGGAACCGCATCGTGAGTGGAGCCGAACGTGGTGTCCGCCCAGCCGAGTTTCACGGTCGCGTAGGCGCCCAGGTCGAAATCCTCGGTCCGGCCGATCTGGTTGTGATTGCGCAGCGTTGCCCACTCGTCCTGCACCAGGTCAAAACGCACCCACGGATAGACGTACTTGCGGTCTTGCGGCAGGACGGTCGGGCCGGTCGAGAGCATCGAGTCGGAAAATACATGCTCGTCGTAGGTGAGGCCGGTGCTGTAGCGGCGGACCCAGCCGTTGTCGAGTCCATCGGAGAAGCCCGTGTAGATCTGGTAGAAGCGCGTGTGGTCGGCGAACCTGTCGACCTCCTGCCCGAGATTCCACAGCGAATCGTCCTCGGTGGTGTCGTTGATGCTGACACCGCCGGCATGTTGCGTCTCGAGCGAATAGAAGGGCCGGTCGAGGATGAACTGGCGGGTCTTGCCGTCGCTCAAGGTCCCGTAGGCGAGATCCGTCATGAACCAGGTGCCGAACGTGTGGGGATTCATCACCTGGACGTCCGACTCCGAGCGGTCGACGGACGTAGTATGCTGGACCTTGACATCGGTACCGGTACCCAGTGTGTTGACGTCTTCGAGCGTCACCCCTGTTTGATTGGTGCCGCCGCTACGGGAGAAGTTGAAACCGGGATTGAGCGTCCACACGTCGCGGGTGACCACCAGAATGTCGACCTTGCCGTCGTGGTACGCCACAGGCACGACCGAAGCGTCGTAGAAATATGGATTGGCGCGCAGGATGCGCGCGGACTCATCGAGCAGGTGACGCGAATAAGCCTGACCGGCGTGGAAGAGCAGTTGCTCGCTGACGGTCCGCGTGCGGGTCAGCGGATGCAGGCGGTCGGCCAGCCGAAACAACCAGTTGTTGTCCTTCGGGTTCGTCAGATCGAAGATGTTCTCGTTGTGGATGATGATCCGGCCGATCACGGCATGCGAGCGCTCGAGCTCGGCATCCGAGGGGACGGCCGAGGCGGTCTCGTCCCGGGAATGCGCCGCGGCGGCGAGCTGGGGCGCCGTCAGGAGGAGCAGTGCGGCCAGGAACGGCGCGAGGGAGTCCGTTCGCATGCCCCGGAGGATACTGTACAGGCGCCGGTTGCGACGTGCGCCGGGTCCTGGTATCGCTAGGTCCATTCAGAAATCACGGGTGCCGGTATGCTGCGACGACAGTGGATGGCAGGGGCAATGGCGGCGTTGCTCTCGTTGGGGATGCTAAATGCGCGGGCCGCGGATGCGCCGGGCAGGGTACTGGTGTTTGCGGCGGCATCGCTGGCAGATGTGCTCCGGGACCTCGATGAGGCCTTCACGGCACGAACCGGTATACACGTCACGTCTTCGCTCGCGGCATCCTCCACCCTTGCCAAGCAGATCGAGGCAGGAGCGCCGGCGGATGTCTATTTTTCGGCCGACCTCCAGTGGATGGACTACCTTGAGCAACGCGGGCTGCTGCAGCCGGGTTCCCGCCACGACGTCGTCGGCAACTCGCTGGTGCTGATTGCGCCTGCGGCCAGCGCGCTGCGGGTGCGGATCGCGCCCGGCTTTGACCTGGCAAAGCTGCTCGGTGGCGGACGTTTGGCCGTCGCCGATCCGGACTCGGTGCCCGCCGGCATTTATGGGCGCGAGGCGCTGCAGAAGCTCGGCACATGGAGCAGCGTCGCTGCGCGATTGGTGCGCGCCGAGAACGTGCGCGCAGCGCTCGAGTATGTGGCGCGGGGTGATGCACCGTTGGGCATCGTTTACCGCACGGACGCTCTGGCCGAGAAGCGGGTGCGGATCGTGGGCGTGTTCCCAGCCAACAGCCACCTGCCCATCGTGTACCCGGTTGCCGTCACGCGCCGAGCCGGCGGCGCGGCGGCGCGCTACCTCGCCTTCATCATCAGCGCCGAGGCGCGCCCGATCTTCCGCAAATGGGGCTTCGAGCCGCTCCCCGCTGAGCCGGCGCGTTAGAACTTGCGCGAGAGGTACAGGGTCCAGCTATAGATGCTGGTCAGGGAGTCGGTCTTTACGGTGGCCAGCGGCCCCGGATCGGTCGCCAGATCCCGTTCCCGTTGCGCGTACATGACGGTGCGATAGTCCAGGCCAATATCCCAACCGGGCAGCACGTTACGCCACTGTAGTCCGGCACCCACATACACCCCGTAGGCTGGAGTGGCCTGCGCGTACCGCGAAGCGCCGACGAAGGCATTGAAGGCAAGCGGCAAGTTGAGTCGATAGCGGTAGTCGAGCATGCGGACGCTGAGCAGGGTCCGTCCGCTGATGTCGTCCGCCTCGAGCGCCACACCCAGATCCTGGTGGGTCGAGACTCGGCGGCGGGCGCCGAGCGCGACGTAGGGTCCGGCTGTCGATTTCGTGTAGTAACGCGGGTAGGCCTGCAGATTGAGGTTGATCAGGGTGCGGTAATAGTCCGCGCCCGCGCTGACGTAGAGCTCGTCCCCATTCGGGCGCTTGCCTGCGAAGGCAGCGGTTTGCGAGTCGTCATCGCTGCCGTGAAGCAATGCGTCGCCGTCGCGCAGATAGCCCTCGAAACGGAAGTAGTGCGCCCCGAAGACGTCTCGACCCTCGTCGACCTCGGCCCCCACCGAGTAACCTTTCCACGGATAGGAATAGCTCAGCGACTCCAAGTATTCGTTCTTGTAGGGGTAAGTCGCAAACAGCGTGTCGGCTTCATTGGCGAGCGCCCGCAGCTGTAACTGCATGAGGCCACCGAAAGAAGGTTCCCAGCCAAGGCGCAGCATGTCGCTCTGGCCGCCTACCTGGTCGGCGATGCTGTTCGGCGTCGCCAGGACGCGTTGGTCGCCGAACCAGTTGCCGATATTGTCGCCGTCGTTGGTGAGGCCATCGAGATAGCCTGTCTGCACCGGGCTGGCGGAGTGCACGTACCAAGTGGGTGCCCAGGAGTCGACCTCGTAAGTCAGGCTGAAAGGTCCGATGCGCGGAAAGTCGATGCCCACAGAAATGTCGGGCTTGCCGATCAGAGGCGAGTGCCCGGACAGGGTATCGTTGCCGGCGTACTCGAAATACACGGAGAACGGAACGCGCCCCGGGAAGATGAACCTGCTGGTCACCGAGGCTTCCTGTTTGCCGATCACGCCCGCAGCGTCGCCGAATCCGGTGGTTTGCGCCTGGCCCGGTTTGACGAGAGCCCTGAGGATATCGGTGAGCGATTGGCCGCCGGCGGCACCGCCGCCCCAGATGACCATGCGCTGTGCGGAAAGTGCCCAGCCGCTCACCGGCTCGATGCCCAGGCGCAGTCCGCCGATTTTGGGATAGCCCCGAGTGAACTCGGGAAGCGCAGTCGGACTGGCGAGCGGCAACTCGATGCGGTCCGACTCCGACATGCGGGCGACGAAGACCTCGTACTGCAGCCCAAGGCCCGTCAGCGGCCGGTAGTTGGACAGCGTGATCGAGGGCATCGTCGGTGCCTCTGTGCTGATCAGCATCGCGCTGTCGGTCATCGGTGACCACCAGTGGTCACGCCAACCG
>JBOIAB010000284.1:0-98063 GCA_050738635.1 Steroidobacteraceae bacterium | reverse complement strand
GCCTGGTTCGGTGGCTTCCGCTGTCTGCTGAGTCCCAATAGTGTGGACGTGCATAACGGCAAGTCGGTGCGCGCCAGCATGGGAGCCATCTTTCATGTGCCGGTGGAGATCGATGTGTCGTTGCCGGCACTCCCGGGGCGCTTCGGTCGGATCGCCAGTCTCGATCTGCACGGTAAGCCAATCTCTGCGCCCGAATTTCGTGACTTCGACTGCTACATCTACGGCAATGAAGCTCGGGGTTTGCCACGTGACTCCCTAAGTGGAATCAGTGCAACGTCGTTCACGATCGCGGGAACGGGCGCGATCGAATCGCTGAACGTCGCGGCGACGGTGAACATTTGTCGGTACGAGCTGGCGCGGTCATCGTAACTTGGCACCGTCGGCAGCAGCCGCTCGGGGCTCTCAGGAGGCCGGCGAGCCACCGGTCGCGAAGAATTGTCCCGGGCCGAGCAAGCCCTTGTGAGTGCGGCTCGTATCCATCATGTCGAATATCTTGAGTTGATAGCGAAGGAATTCCTGGCGGGATATCCTACCGTCCCCGTCCGTGTCGATCCTCTCGAACATCTCGCGCGTAAGCAGGCTGTTCGCATAGCCGCCGGTGGCGAACACAGCCACGTTCGGTCGTGACCTCATGTATTCAGACTCGTCGACCGCTCCGGTCTTGTGCGTGTCTATCATCGCGAATATTTCGTTCTGGAACGCGATCCACTCCTTCCGGGACACCATATTGTCGTGATCGGCGTCCATCTTGTGCATCACGGGCATGGTCCGTAGCGCGCTCGCATATCCACCGGTCGCAAAGGAGGCCATGTCGCCCGGCGACGACGACCGTTGCGCGAAAGCCGGCGCGGCCAGTGAAAGGGCAAGCATCGCTGCAGTGGCGAGGGTTGGGATGCGGTTGACCATAGCTGAGACGCTCCTCCGGACAGGACAGGCACCAGGATGTATGAGTGCCGTTTGTCACCCTAATACGTCGCCACGCGATACAACGTTACATCGATGCCGCGTATTGGCCGCAACACTTTCCCGGCCCCAGCTAAGTCATTGAACCATGGCCACTTACTGGAACCGTCGTCCCGGACCAACGTCGTTCATCAGCCGTTCAGCCAAACGCCGTTTTCATACGCCTCTGCGGCTCCCCGCAAGTCATAGTGGCTGGCTCTGGAACTCCCACTGCCGTCCCAAGTTTTCTCTTCAACGGTTCTCACCTGGAGCGAATGTGCAGCGCTTGGCCGGAGCAGTACCACTGGCACTCATTGCGGGATTGGCGGTCGCGTTCTCGCCGCTTGGCAGCGCGAAAACTGCGCATCGAGACGCACCACAACGGGTTACGGGCCCCGCAAAGCCCGATCTCTCGGCCCGAAAGCGGCGTGGCAACGCCTCGTATTACGCGCGCCAATTCTTCGGCAAAACCATGGCGAATGGCGTGCCGATGAACCCGCGCGGCAACAACGCCGCCAGCCGCACTCTCCCGCTCGGAACCGTAGCGAAAGTCACTAACGTCACCACCGGGAAGAGCGCCATCATCAAGATCGAGGATCGCGGCCCTTACATCAAAGGTCGTATCGTCGATTTGTCGCCTTCCACCGCACACAAGATCGGAATCACGAAGCGCATCGGTGTCGCGAAGGTTGTAGTCGCGCCCATAGCAGTTCCACTGCCCGACGGCCGAGTCAAATTGGGGCAGCGGCCGCCAGATCATCACGATCCTCAAATCGCCTCGAGCTTGCATCGCAAATCTCGCCTAGCCTCGCGCTGAGGTAGCGGCAAAAAGAGGCGTAACAGCGGCGCCGCTTACTCAGACCTTCCCGACGGCCAGCACGGCGTTCGTCCCGCCGAAGGCAAACGAATTGGAGAGCGCGATCCGGAGCAGAGAATTCTCGCGAGCCGCACCCGCCACGTAATCCAAATCGCAGAGCGGATCCGGCTGGTCCAAATTCATCGTCGGCGGGATCCACCCCCGCTCCAGGCAGCCGACGCAAATGACGAGCTCTAATGCTCCCGCCGCCCCGAGGAGGTGCCCGTGCATCGACTTCGTCGAACTGACAGGAATCCGATAAGCACGGGAGCCGAATACCTCCTTGATGGCTGCCGTCTCGACGACGTCGTTTTGCAACGTAGCGGTGCCATGCGCATTGATGTAATCAATTTCGTCCGGCTCGAGTCCGGCTGAGCTCAGCGCGGCGCGCATGGCGCTTCGCTGCCCAAGGACAGTCGGTCGTGTTATGTGCTCGATATCCGTCGCTAAACCGTAGCCCCTGAGTACGGCGTGTATTTTGCCTCCACGCGCGACCGCATGCTCCCACGATTCGAGAACCAGAAAGGCCGCTCCTTCGCCTAGGACCAGCCCGGAGCGAGCCATGGAGAAGGGCCGGCATGAAGCGCCGGGATCCGCCTTATCAGGGCGGGCCAGCGTGCGCATTGCTTCCCAGGCGCGCAGCACCCCGGGGGTCAGGGGAGCTTCGGCGCCGCCGGCAATCATTACATCGGCTCGGCCGCTTCGAATCATCTCGCCAGCCTCTCCAATCGAGACCGCTGATGATGAGCAAGCCGTGGAGTAAGTGAGATTTGGGCCGGCTAGGGCATACTCGAGTCCAATCCAAGCCGCCGCCGCGTTCGTCATCGCGGCGATGACGGTAAATGGTTTGATTCGGTCCGAGCGCTCTGCGTAAAGGGTGTAATAGCCCTCGTCTGTGGTCGTCGCGCCTCCCATGCCGGTTCCGACCGACACTCCGCAGCGCTCGCGGTTCTCCTGGTTGAAGTCGATCCCGGAATCATCGATTGCCTGGATAGCCGCCACGAGCGCCAGGTAGCTGACCCGATCCAGCTTGCACCGCCGTGTCTCGGGAATGCGCGCGCAGACGGGCGTCTCGACCGTTGCGCCAACCGATGATGCCGAAGTCCCGCTGCAGGGCGACGGCAGAGTTCTGACACCGGACTTGCCGGCGCGTAGGCTCGCAAACAAGGCGTCGATCGAGTTGCCGAGCGGTGCGACGACACCCAGACCAGTGACGGCCACCCTCGCCGTCATGACGGCCCATTCCCCGCTTCGGTCCCTCGCGCCGCGGGCCGCATCTTCAGCAATTCATCTATGTACGCTGCGACGTCGGTAAGGGTCACCAGCGGGCCCGGCACGTCGTCCTTGATCTTGAGACCGAAATGATCCTCGATCTTGAAGATCAGATCGACCAGGTCCAAAGAGTCGATGCCCAGGTCCGCAAGCGTGGCCCCGGGAACCAAGCGATCGGGACTGAGCTTGTACTCTTTGATGAGAATGCCCTGTAGCAGCTCGAGCGTGCTCATACGACCGCCTGACGAGAGGGTGACTTCCGCATTCCGCAACGCGCCTTGCCGGCGAGCCGGGCACCGGCGGTGAGGGTGCCGGGCCAGACCTTCATCAAGATCGCAGCGGCCTTCGCCAGAGACGGCTGCATGGCAACCTGCGCATAGAGCTGCGCGAGGCGCATGCGCCCCGAGAATTCCTTCCTGCAGATAGCTGCGTGCATGCGCTGTACATCGACGATGTAGGCCGCTCGCAGGTCCTTTGGGCGACGTCCGCAAAGCTTAGCAAGAATAGCCGCAGACTGTAGAGCCATGCAGATGCCCTCCCCGATCAATGGGTGGGCTTCTGCAGCGGCGTTCCCGATCCGCGGAATGCCCGAAACGCTTCGTGGATGAAAGCCCGTGCGGAGCGGTCCGACAGCGTGCCAGGCTTCCTCCCTCTGGGCAGCGCGTAACGCAGCCGCAACTCCGCTGCACGAACGACGCAGATAGGCCTCGACCACATCGCCCGCTGAGTCTCCCCGCAACTGTTCACGCTGTTGACGCAGCGTTGTGCGCTGTATGCAGCAGGCAATGGTGGCCCGTCCTCGGTCCGAGACCACCATTCCGCCATAGCCACCAGGGAGGCACAGTACGGGCAGTACGCCCGAGGCAAGGGCTGCACCCTGGAAGGTGGCCTTGAAGGCCAGTAAATCGGAAGGCCGCGGCCGCAAATTCGTACCAGGGTCATGCTCAGCGGCGACTCCCTCAGGGCCGCGCTCCCAGCAACCGTGCGCATCGATCACTACGGCCGCCTTGAGGCGATGTTCGGTACCGCACGCGCGCTCCTCTGTGCCGTCGACGCCGTCACCTCGCGTTTCGCAGACGCAGTCGAAATCGCCGGGCCCGCCGCGGATACGTCGGACTTTTGCCGGCTGAACGATGTCGACACCTTGCGATCGCGCGTGCTCGAGCAAGAGCGTGTCGAGGCGGTCGCGACCGATCGCCCGGCCATATGCATGACGACCATCGAGACAGGCCGGCATTTCGGTCACGATCGTCCGATCGCGGGCCATCCACGCGACCTGGCGAATCGCCGGACCAGCAAGCTCGCTGACTTTCGAACCTAGGCCGAGCTCGTCCAGGAGCTCCAGGCTGGCTGGGCCCAAACACTCGCCACAGACCTTCTGGCGAGGGAACACAGTTTGCTCGACCAGGGTCACCAACCACCCCAGCCGGGCCAGTCGAATGGCGGCAGATGCGCCGGCCGGGCCCGCGCCGATAATCAGCACATCCGTATCAGGGCACCTCATGCGCTACTCGGTCAGTGAGCTAACATGCAGCGGCGCCATGTCAGCTTCCCGAGTCGGCTCGTCCTTCGCGCCGCTGCGCGCATCCGCTACGAGACAATGCGTGAACGGCCAGGCGAAATACTCCCGTAATCGCCAACTTTCGTAGCTCCGGGGCCACAGGGCAGTCAGCTCGTGTCCGGCAAAGCCAGCGCCGACACTCGTCACGCCATCTTCACGCGTCACTCGGTTTGCACCCAGAAAACCCAGTAAATGGCTACCGATCCACGCCGAGCGATTGCGGCGTGGCTCACAGGCTACGAACGCCCGGCAGCGGGCGGCGACGGCGCGCAGCAACTGCTCGAGCGCAGAGGACTGGAAGTGGTGTAAAAACAGTGTCGCCACACATAGGTCATACTGTTGATCGGAGGACGCGCGGGCCCAGTCCAGCACATCCATCCGCAGTACGCGTATGTCCCAGCCGAGGAGCTCGAGCGGCTTACGGACTTCCGGGCCGATCAGATCCTGCCGATCGATAAACGTAACCTCCACGTCCCGCCAGAGCGGACGCAAGGATTGCGCAAGGCGGAGCATCAAGCTCCCATCTCCGGCGCCTAGCTCCAGGATTCTCCGGGGCTGGCGCGTCATGGACAACGTGCCCACGGCTCGCCGCAGAATTGTCAATGAGCGCATGACACGATGCACGCGCTGCAAGTCGCGGCGTGAGCGGCGTGCGACTGGATCACCCATGGGAAGCACGTCGAGATGCTCTGGCAGAACCTGTCGTTGCAGTTTCATCGATGGCAGCTCAGTCAACGGCAAGCAGCGCGCCGTGACAGGTGAAGCCGGCGCCGAACGAGCACAGCCACCACCAGCCGCCAGGTGCCGAATCGGCTAGCGCAGCATCCAGCACGAAGTACACGAAAGCGCTGCTCAGGTTTCCGTATTCGCGCAAGGCATCGCGGCTATAGCGCAGTTCCGTCGGATCCAGCCGCAACTGTTCCTGCATGGCCAGCAGCACGTCGCGGCCACCAGCGTGCATCATCCAGCCCGTGATCGAGTCCCGCGTCACACCCGTTTGCGCCGTGGCCAGCCGCAGAGCCTCTTCGGCGCGCGCCGCGGCCAACCCGGGTACGGCACGCGTCAGGACATTGCGCAACAATCCGCTCCTGTGCTCGAACCGCAGGGCCTCCCTGTCCGCGGGCACCGTCACCGAGACGGATGTCGCCCATCTAACCCGGCGGCGATGGCTGGGCGCATTCCTGGACAGAATAGCCGCGCCTGCCCCATCGCCGAACAGGCAGGCACTGATCAGCACACCCGGGTCGTCATCCAGGTACATCGCCGCACTGCAGACTTCGACACAGATCGACAAGACGTGATCGCAGTGTCCAGCATCCAGCAGAGCGCTGGCGAGCTGCCAGTTGGGCAGTGCGCCCGCGCAGCCCTGGCCGACCAGGTCAAATCCCTTTACGTGCCGCGATAAGCCAAGTCGCTCATTCACGTAGCTCGTGAGGCCAGGGCAGAGATAGCCGGTACAGGTCGTTACCACCACCGCGCCGATATCTGCAGGACCCAACGTCGCACGCTGCAGGGCGAGGCGTCCGGCGTCTGCGGCAAGCTCGGGAGCGTATCTGTCAAAGCGTCGCTGCAAAGTGTCGGCATCGATTGCAAATGCCTCTGCGAGGGAGTCTACGGCAAGCCATCGCGATTCCATGCCGTTGTCGCGTGTCAATATCAATCTCGCCAACGCCCGCGAACGTTCGTCGAGGCGTGCATACCAGGCGGATGCCGCGAACGCATCCCAACACTCGGCGCGTGTATATCGCCTGGCAGGGACGGCCGTCGCTAGTGAGCTCAGATACACCGACTACTCGAGCCGTCGCCAATCAGCCTGGCGCGCATTTAGCATGGGGTTGCCACACGCGGGTCCAGGTTTCGGTCCGACCCAGAAATTTGAACCCGACGTAGCCCCGCAGCTTCAACGTATTGCCTTGCGCGGTCATACTGCCGCTGTAAGTTCGCCCGGATTTTGGATCGTAGACGTGCCCGCCATCGGCGTGCTGTGAGTCGCTCTGGGTGAACCCCTGCCCGATGCGCAGCCCGCACAGCGGGCGGCCGCGCAGCTTCATATCCTGGTTGCGCACATCGGTACGCGGGCGATTCGACGGAAGCGAGACGATCGTCAGGCACAGGCCCTCTGCGCACTGAGCAATCTGGATGACGGCACCGGATGGCTCCTGCTGCCAGTAACCGGTTACGCCGGGCTCCGCGGCGCTTGCGAAACCGCTCGCGTACGCCGCTATCAATCCCAAGCTTAGCCAAATCAGCAGCCTGAGGCGGTTCGCGCCCCATGTGATCATTCGGTGAACTCGATTTCGATGCCCTTTGATTGGGCTTACCCCTTTAGTGCACTGCAAGTCGACCTCAGTTCTATGCCAATCGGCCCGCACTGCACGAAACGCGGACGCCGCCGTCCGCATCAGGCTTGCCGACTCTGCCGAGAGGCGATACAAGTGATTAATTTTAAATGATTTTTGTATCGCCTCGCGCTCGACAAGCGCACGAGGATCAGCAACCTGGCGATTCCGGAAGAAATCCGCACGGCTCGAGATATCGCACGCTACCTGGATGATTTGTATCACGAGGCCGTGCGTCCGGGCCAGTCCGTATCCGATCGCCGGTCCAGAGCCAGTAAAATCCATCGCATGCGAGAGCTCGACAGCCAACACCACAGAAGTCCTCTCGCCCTCTTCGGCCGGCGCACGTAGTGTGACGGACAGTGACCCGAAGGTGCGCGCTCGCTCGCTATCCTGGCGGCAGGCGCTGGCCATTGGGGTCGGCAATGGACTGGAATTCTACGATTTCGTCACCTACGCATTCTTCGCGACCCAGATCGGTCACGCATTCTTTCCCTCCAAGACTCCCGGCCTGAGCCTGCTCTCGTCACTTGCCACGTTCGGAGTGGGTTTTCTAACGCGGCCACTCGGCGCGATCGTGATCGGCCGATTCGGCGACCGGGCCGGGCGCAAACCGGCGATGATGTTGTCACTCTGCCTGATCGGAGTGGCCGTCACCGGTCTCGCACTCACTCCTTCGTATGCCTCGATAGGTGCGCTCGCACCGGTGCTGGTGATTCTGTTTCGGCTGCTGCAGGGATTCGCACTGGGCGGCGAAGTCGGGCCGAGCACCGCGTATTTGCTGGAAGTGGCGCCGCTTTCGCAGCGGGGACTGTATGTGTCGCTGCAGGCAACCAGCGCGGACACCGCCACCCTCATTGCGGGGCTGGTTGGAGTGGCGCTCGCCAGCACGCTGGACGCCACGCAACTGGATGTCTGGGGCTGGCGCGTTGCGCAGCTCCTGGGCGTGTGCATCATTCCATTTGCGTTCGTGTTGCGCCGGACACTGAGCGAAACTTTGACCGCGCCCGCTGCGGCGGCGGCTGGCAGCAGTTCCGCGACCAGCTATGCCCGAGTGTTCGTCCTGGGGCTCATCATGCTGAGCGCCGCAACGACGAACAACTACGTGCTCGAATACATGACGACGTATGCGAGTAACACTCTCGGCATGTCCGCCGCGGCGTCGTTCGGCGCCACTGCAGCGATCGGCGCGAGCGGCCTGGTTTGCGACACACTCGGCGGCTGGCTCTCGGACCGGGTGGGCCGCAAACCCGTGATGATGCTTCCTTGGCTCCTGCTGATCGTGGCGATATACCCGTCGTTCTGGATCCTGGACCACCTGCGTACCCGCTCGGCTCTGTGGACGGTGAGCGCCGTCCTGAACGGGATGCAGACGCTGTCATCCGCGACCATCATCGTTGCAGTCACCGAGTCGCTGCCCAAAAAAGTCCGCTCGGGCAGCATCGCCCTCATCTACGCCCTTGCGATCTCGGTATTCGGCGGCTCCACGCAGTTTCTCGTGGCATGGTTCATTCATACGACGGGCAATCCGCTGGCGCCCGCGTGGTACATGCTCGCGGCGGTGACTGTCGGGCTGATGGCCATGGCCCGGCTTCCTGAGACGGCGCCAAGAAAGTAGTGCTCCGGCGCTCATTCTGCGCAATTCCATCATGTACGCAGCATCGCGCTCTCTGCGGGTCGCGCTGCGCGTGGCATCAGAGATGCCAGGACGATAGCGACGATCAAGAGCGCCGGCACGTCCCCCATGAGATGTCCACGGTGTTCGGGATACACGATCGCCTGCGCGGCCATGATTGCTCCGTGTATCACGCTCGACCACACGGTGAACCAGATCAGGCTCCGGTGGGCCAGCGGGTCCCGCGACGCGAGCAGGAGAAATGCGCCGAGCGTCGCGTAGATCCCGAGGATCATTTGGAGATACAGAGACTGTCCCGAGTGATGCCACGCCCACCCTTGCGGCCATACGATGGTGAGCGGATACACTCCCACGACAAATATCAGGCCGGCCACAACCAGCGCAACGCGCAGGAACTTAACACGATTTGTATTAATCATATGCCCCCCAGAGCGCGATCACGAACGCCCGGACCCGCCTTCTATGTACTACGCGACGATGTTACGAAAAATCAATTGCCGCAGCAAAAATTCATACAGCATCTGGCGGAAGCGTCAGCGCCTTACCCAACCGATCTCGCGTGCCGTGACCGGCCCGACCACTTCATCCGCGAGACTGTCAGGCATGCGCGCGTCCGCTGGACCAAGTGGCGTCTTCACGGCCATGATCTCGGCCCGCTGCTGCGGATAGCGGGGCGAAAGCTGCGGATCGGCGAAGCCATCCGGATATAACGGCAGACCGGTGGCCAGGTCGTATTTGTCCGTGGCCCCGAAGGTATGCAGCAGCTCGTGGGTCATCACGATGCGGTTCTGCGCCTCCTGCGAGCGGCTGGCAAAAAGATGCACCACGGCGGTCAGCCCGCGCTGCAGCCCCGCCGAGTGCGGCAGACTGGAGGCCCGCGCGGGGTCGTGGTAGAGCAGGAACATAGCTATCTGTGGGCGGGGGTAAGCCGCGGCGACCATGCGGTGGCGGTAATAGCGCAACCGCAGGCTCCAGACGATGCGTGTGAGGACGTTCGCGCCGGGATCCAGCGCCGGGGGTGGCGACGCCAGGGTCGGGTACAGGCGCAACTCAATCGGGTCGTCGATACCTACGCCGTAGCGCTGGGCCTGCGCTTTCACGAAATCGCCGACCTCATCAATCTTTCCCTGATCGAGCTGCGCGATGTAGTCCGCAGTCACCGGGCTCGTATCGGCAGCGACCGGGAATGCACCCACGAAGACGGTACGGTGCCAGTGTGTGGTGCTGAACCTGTCGATCCACGCCTGAGTGACCACGACCAGCAGCACCAGGAGAAGAAAGCCGATTCGTATGGTTCGCCACATGTCTGTCATTGCTCCGCAACTGCGCGTTCGGCGGAGGCGGCATTCGCCGCCTGCTCGTCGGCGCCGACAGGCGGCCCATTACGCAATGACAGGCCGCCAAATACACCGGCCGCGGCAGCGAAAATCGCGCCGAATAAAAACGCCAGGTGATAGCCGCTATTGAGCGCCGCCGCGGCGCTTTGGGAAAGCCGCAGCGCTTCACTGCGCGCGGCAGCCAGACTTGCGAGCACGGCCAGGCCGAGTGCACCTCCCATCATGAACGATGTATTGACGACACCGGAAGCGAGACCCGCATCGCTCGGATCGACGTCGCTCATGGCTGCTAGGAGCAGCGGATTAAACACCGTTCCGGCGCCGACGCCGAAAAGTATCATGCCGGGCAGTATGTCGAATACGAAGTTGCCGTTCACCGGGGCTCGTGCGAATAGCGCGAGGCCACAGGCCGCAACGAGCAAACCGACGGCGAGCGGCAGACGTAGACCGAAGCGCATGACCAGACGCGCCGACAGGCTCAGCGAAAAGAACCCCATGATCAGGCTGGCCGGCAGGAACGCCAGGCCGACCTGCAAGGGCCGATAGCCGAGCACGCGTTGCAGGTACAACGCGCAAATGAAGAACCAGGCGAACGTCGCCGCCGCCCAAATCACCCCGACCACATTGGCAGTGGCGACACTGCGCTTGTGAAACAAACCGAGCGGCATCAAGGGATGCCGCGCACGGGCCTCGACAGCGAGAAAGACGGCCAACAGCACCAGCGCGGCAAAGAGCAGACTCAATGTCCGCGCCGAGATCCAACCTGCCTCATTACCGTTCACTACCGCGTATACGGCAAGCATCAGCGAGGCCGTCACGGTCACCGCACCGGCCACGTCCACCTGCACACCATGAGGCTGGCCACGGGCCGACGGCAAGAGCCTGACGGACAACGCGTAAACGGCGATGCCAATGGGCAGATTGACCAGAAAGATCCAGTGCCAGTTCAGCAGATTGGTCAGTACGCCGCCGAGCAGCACCCCAATGCTGCCGCCCCCCGAGGCGACAAAGCCGTACACGCCCATCGCTTTGGCCCGTTCGCCGGTCTCGGTGAAGAGATTCATGATCAACGACAGCGAAACCGCGGAGACGACCGCGCCACCCAATCCCTGCACGGCACGCGCGCACACCAGCAGGATCTGCGAATTCGCCATGCCGCAGGCGAGCGAGGCCAGCGTGAAGAGCGTGATGCCACCTAAGAATACCTTGCGGTGCCCGTAGAGATCGCCCAGCCGCCCGCCAAGCAACAGGCAGCCGCCGAAGGTGAGCATGTAGGCATTGACCACCCACACCAGCGAGGTCTCGGTAAACCCGAGGTCCGCGGCAATCGATGGCAATGCGACGTTCACGATCGTCGTATCGAGGACGATCATGAGCACGCCGAGGCAGACAACGTTCAATGCCAGCCAGCGCTTGTCGGCGTGAATCGGTCGGGTCATGCAGGGCTCCTCTGTGCGTCGCAATCGAGCATATATCCTCTCATCCTTCGGCGAAAGAGATACGCGGTATCACCGGAGCCGCCGCAGGCACTCGCCCTCACCCCGATCCGGCCAATGCGGCTATGATGGCGCGGTGGGCCAGTCGAAGCTCTCCCGGCCACTGAGGCCGGCGGCCTATAAAGTTGGGGGTCATCGTGCAGCTCGCCAGTCCGAAGCCGGACCCGGCCGAGGCGCCACTTCGCCAGAGGCGATTGGCTCTCAGGGCCGTTAAAGCCGCTTACTTCGGCTTTTTCGTCGACATGTTCGAAGTCTATCTGCCCATTGCAGTGCTCGCCCCCGCTCTCGTCTACTTCGTGCCGGGCGACCTCAGCAGCGCCGTGTGGGCGACACTGTTCGACGTCATCTTTGCCGCCTCGTTGGTCAGCCGGCCGATAGGCGCAGTGATCTTCGGCCATTTTGGCGATCGACTCGGCCGGCGCCGCTCCATTCTCATTGCGGTCGGCGGCTTCGGCGTCGCAACACTGCTGATTGCGGCGCTGCCCGGCTACTCCTCATGGGGCAATGGCGCGATTGCGGCGCTGATCGCTTTGCGACTGCTGGACGGCGTCTTTGTCGGTGGCGAGTACACGGCGGCCAACCCACTGGCGATGGAGTATTCGCCGAAAGACAAGCGCGGCCTCTACGCCGGGTTGATTCACACCAGCTACCCGGCCGCCCTGGTTTGCATCTCCTTACTGGCGGCGCTGATCTTCAAGCTGGCGCCCCCTGGTGGGGCAGACTCAGCCTATGCGGTCTGGGGATGGCGCATCCCCTTCGTCATGGGAGCACTGCTCGCCGGCGCGCTCTTCGCGTACTACTACCTCTGCGTCCCCGAATCCGATGTCTGGCGATTGTCGAAGAAAAGCGCGGCGCCGATCCGGGAATTGTTCTCGGGAGAGGACTTGCGCCGCCTGGCGCAGCTCTTCATCGTAATGAGTGGCGCATGGTTCACCCTCAATGCGACCGTCGGAGCGCTGCCCGGTGTGATCAACACCATTCTCGGGGTGAAGTCGTCCGATGTGAACACCGGAATTCTCATCGGAGCCGCGATCGCCATACCGCTCTTTCCCCTGGCCGGCCTGCTCGGCCAAAGGATCGGACGGCGGGCGGCAATCATCGTGCTCGGCGTGGTGAACCTGCTGCCTTTGAGCTTGCTCTACTATCTGCTGGTGGCGGGCGGCTATCGGGATACGAGGAGCCTGATATCGCTGGTTGCCTCGATCGTGGCGTTCTCCTCTCCGGTATGGGCGGTGTTGACTCCCTATCTGACGGAAAGCTTTCGCACCTCGATCCGCTCGAGCGGCTACGGCGTCACCTACAGCCTGGCGGCGATTCTGCCCGGCCTTTACTCCTTTTATATGTTGGGCCTGGCGAAGCTGGTGCCTTACGAGTACGGCCCCGTGGGGCTTCTTGCCCTGGGCGGCTTGCTGCTGAGCTTTGGCGCGCTCGTCGGACCCGAGACCAAACACACCGACTTCACCCTCGAGCCGTCTGCTGAGATTACCGGATAGGACACTGCCATGAAGACCTTGCGTAAAATCGGCGTCGCCACGTTGTTCGCTTCTTTACTCGTTGGCACCGCTCTTGCCGACAACATCGCCAACAACACTCGCGCCCTGACTGAGAGCGCGCCGATGACGACGTCGCTGCCGCTACCCGACCCGACCCACATTCGGATCGTGTTCGGCAAGAACATCAAGTGGCAGAACGGCGAAGGGCAGTCGCTTCTCTTTGGGGATCCCGACAAGCCCGGCATTTACGGGGTGCTGATCAAATGGCTGCCGGGTCACCACAGCAAGCCGCACTTCCATTCCACCGACCGCTACGTGTATGTCGTCTCCGGCACCTGGTGGGTGAGCGCGAGCGCCACCTACGACACGAGCAAGATGTATCCCGTTCCCGCCGGCAGCTTTGTCACCGACATCGCCAATACGGTGCATTGGGATGGCGCCAAAGCGGGTACCGGCCCGTGCCTTCTCATGCTGGTGGGTGAAGGCCCCATGCACACGACCCAACTGGTGCAGCCCGGGGCGGGTCGGGTTTTCAGGATGCCGGGAAAGTAGCCGGTTAGCCGAGCGCAGTCTCGGTCACGCGGCCGCTGATCGGCGGGTCGATGAGGGCTGCCTCGAAGAAAGTGCGATAGACCAGGCCCGCCACGGCTCCCCCGAGGAGCGGGAAGACCCAGAAGAACCAGAGTTGAGCGAGCGCCCAGCCGCCGGCGAACACGGCGGGGCCGGTGCTGCGCGCAGGATTCACCGAGGTGTTGGTCACCGGGATGCTGATCAAATGAATCAGCGTGAGTGCCAGCCCGATCGCCAGGCCGGCGAAGCCAACGGGGGCGCGCTTGTGCGTGGAGCCAAGAATGATGATCACGAACACGAAGGTCATCACCAGCTCGGTGACGGCGCAGGACAGCATCGAGTATCCGCCCGGCGAGTGCGCTCCATATCCGTTCGAGGCAAAGCCGCCCGCGAGGCTGAAGCCGGCTTTGCCGCTCGCGATCAGATAGAGCACGGCGGCACCGACGATGCCACCGATCACCTGCGCCACGATATAGGGCAGCAGGTGCGACCCGGGGAAGCGTCCGCCGGCCCATAACCCAACCGACACGGCGGGATTGAAGTGACCGCCGGAGATGGGCCCGAGCGCGTAGATGCCCGTTAGCACGGTGAGGCCGAATGCGAGCGCCACGCCCATGAAGCCGATACCGAGCTGGGGAAAGGCCGCGGCCAGCACCGCACTCCCACAGCCTCCGAGGACGAGCCAGAACGTACCAAGGAACTCAGCAGCAGCCTTCGAGTACATGGTGCGATTCCCCCAGAGCCGAGCGAAGCCGGCAGCCTGACCGCAGTTTGCTCCCGCGCCCCGCGGATTTCCACTGCTGCGAGAATCGGGCTATTGGGGCTCGCAAAAGCGAATCGCGTTTCAATGGACAGCGGCTGCTTTGCCACTGCATGCTTCCGCCATGCGCGATACAACTGCCCCGGTGAACCCATCCGCCCCTCCCGGCAAATCCGCGCGCTATGCCAGACCCGAGCGCGAACGCCGCTTTCTGGCAGCGGGCTTGCCCGCCGGCGAGGTCGAAAAAAGCGCACAAATCATCGATCGGTATCTGGTTGGCACGCGCCTGCGGCTGCGGCACATGATCGAGACCCGCGCCACTGCAACGAGCACGTACTACAAACTCACGCAGAAGGTGCCGGCTGCAGATGGCGGGCCAGGCCTCATCTCGACGACTTACCTGAATTTGGATGAATACCATCGGCTGGCGACACTGCCCGCCGCAGTACTGAGCAAAACGCGGTACAGCGTCCCTCCCTTCGGTATCGACGCTTACCAGGCGCCACTGGACGGGCTCTTTATTGCCGAGGTCGAATTCGAGGATGACGCCGCGATGAGAGCATTCAATCCACCGCCATGGACCATCGCCGAGGTCACTCTCGATTCGCGGTTCACGGGTGGTCACTTCGTCACGATGCGGGCCGAAGACCTCGCAGGTCTTCTAGCTGCCTTCGGATTGAACGAGACTCGATGCACTCCAGATACGACGCTGGCGGTATTCAATAGCCCGAGGTAGGCTCACGCCCAAAGTCACGCGAAAGAGACGCCAATGTCGATCAAACGTCCTTCGAAGAGCACCGGAACCGCTGTCCGTAAGCCAGTGACGTCACCGGGTGTGCGCCACGTCGAGGTGATGGCACCGCGTCAAATGGCTTCCGGGGATCTTTACAGCGGCTGGCTGTGCAAGAACAAGCCATGCGGACTCGTCATCGCCATTGGGCCCGCGCAGGCGGACGGCAAGCCGGCCGCGGCAGAGGCCGATGATCAGATCGTGCTCAAGTGCCCACATTGCGGCGATGAGAATCTCTACCGCTGGAGCACCCGTGGCGACCACAAGTACACGGCATCGGGCGCTGGGGTCTGAGCCTCGGCTAGACAATATGGCCTGACGCGCAACACCGACGGTCAGGCGTGACGAAGGGTGGTGAGGGGAAGAGGTCTGCCTCCGGTGTATCGTGGGTTACGCCCCCTGTGGGAGGGGAAGCGCCTATCCACATGCAGAGCGCCCGAGGGCGACTATCTGCACCAGTCAGAGGAGGCAGACCGTGAGAAAGCCTATCACTTCCTTCGTCGGATTGGATGTTCATCAAAACACTGTCGCGGTTGCGGTGGCGTCTGCGGGACGCGAGGAGCCGCGCTTCGTCGGTACCGTCGCGCCGCAATGGGGAGCGCTGTCCAAGGCGCTCGGTCGGTTGGGTAAGAGCGAGGCGTTGCACGTCGTGTACGAGGCGGGCCCCTGCGGCTACACCCTCGCCCGGCAGCTGCGCGCGCACGGCTATGCCTGTGAGGTGATCGCCCCGGCCAAGATTGCCCGCCGTCCGGGGGATCGGATCAAGACCGATCGGCGTGATGCGCTGCTGCTGGCGCGGGCGGCGCGCACCGGGGAGCTGGTGAGCGTAGTGGTCCCCGACGAGCGCGATGAGGCACTGCGCGATCTGTCGCGAGCCCGAGAGGATGCCGTGCGGGCACGCCTGAAGGCCCGCCAGCAGCTGAAGGCGATGCTGTTGCGGCACGGGCATCGCTACAGCGGCCGCTCGTCCTGGACCGAAGCACACGAGCGCTACCTGGCCCAGGTGTCCTTCACCCAGCCCGCGCAGGACATCGCTTTCGCCGAGTATCGCAGCGCCGTGCGCGAAGCCCATGCGCGAGTCGAACGGCTGACCGAGTCGATGCGCGGGCAGCTCGAGCACTGGCGGATGCGCCCGGTGGTCGAGGCGCTCATGACCCTGCGGGGTGTCGATCTGGTCACGGCCATGACGTTGGTGGCCGAGATCGGCGACTTCACCCGCTTTGCGCGCCCGCGCGAGCTGATGGGCTTTCTGGGACTGGTGCCCTCGGAATACTCCTCCGGTGAGAAGCGTCGGCAGGGACAGATCACCAAGACCGGCAACAGCCACGCGCGGCGCGTGCTGGTGGAGGCGGCTTGGAACTATCGCTTCCCCGCGCGCTTGAGCGCGCTGCTGCAGCGCCGGCAGGAGGGACAGCCGAAGGCGCTGCGCCAGATCGCCTGGAAAGCGCAACTGCGTCTGGCGAGGCGCTACCGGCATCTCTCGGCCCGCAAGATCCCGCTGAACAAGACCTGCGTGGCGATCGCCCGCGAGCTCTCGGCCTTCGTCTGGGACATCGCCCGCCAGGTCAAGCCGATCACCTGAGTGTGCCCCCGTAAGCGTAAGGAGGTGAATCCACCCGAGCCCCACAGCCAACAAACCGACAACGCATGGGTCACGCGATGCGCGAGCACCGATGAGGGGAATCCTCGAGAGAGCTATGTGGGCATCCGCGTGATGATCCCCGACACTAGAGCGAGGCAGCCCCGCGACGGACAAATGTAATGCGGTAACCAATCCGCGGATATCAGCATGATCATCGTCGCCAACACATGCTTTCGCGTCGCGTGACTCTTGCGCTGTTTGTTCCTCAAGGTTCATCATTTGGAGCACGAAAGCCGGTGAGAAAGACGCTCGCCCTCTTGACAAGGGTCAGGCCATATCAGCTCACAGAGCTCACGGCGCGATTCGCTGGACCATGGTGGATTCCAGGTCCTGCACCTGCTGTTTGTCAGCCTGTCTCGTGTTGTAGATTGAATAGAGCAGCGCCCGATCCCATCGGGTCAGTCCCTGCGGGGCTGTCGCATGAGCGGCAAATAGCTGCAGGATGCTCGGCGCAGCGCCGGGATCGGCATCCAGCCGCATATCGGCGAGCCCGACCAGAGCGACATAGTCCGCCAATTGTTGAATGGTGGCGCTCTTCATCTGGCGCAGATCCACCACGACGATCGCCGATGCGATCGAGTGAGCGTCCGCATAGCTCAGGTGAGTATCGATCCCATCAGTGCAAGTGGGCGCCCCCAGCGCGAAGCTGGAGGAGCCACCCCCGCCGTTCATCGCCGAGCCGGTCACCACCGAGGCGATGGCGAGCGCAGTTCCCCCGGGGATGGCCGGAGCACCGCTTCCGCAAAGCAGCTCGCTGTTATACCAGGCGTGGATCGGTCTCTTTGAGTGGATGAAGCTCTCAACAGGCTCGATACCGTGGCGCGTGTCATACATCCATCGATCCCGCGCCCACCACTTCTCGAGCAGCTGCTCGGGGGTATGGCTGGCGACGACGAACAGGTTCGGCTGACATTTCCGCCCCGCAATCGGCGCATGCGCCTCCGTCGCGGCCCGCGTCACGCGCCACAGGATGAACTCGCCGAATGCTTGCGGCAACCCCGCCACGAGTGGACAGACCGGCTCATTCCAACGGGAGAGGGCTTCGTCCCAGGGCTGAACCATCACTGCACCGACGAAGTGATCCACCTTGAGCCGCAGCGCCTGACGCTCCTTGCCTGCTTCGATGGTCACGCCCGGCAAGCTGCTGGTGGAGGTGGGGCGCTGCGACGGAGCGGCCATTCCGGGCACGCTCAGTAGAGGGAAGCACAGCACCACCCAGACGGCACCAACGCGTCGCCTCCGCTTCGCGCTTGGTCCGGTGAGAGCTGAGTTAGCCATGGAGGTGTCCCCATCAGGCTGCGACATCGACAGGTTCTATATTACTCCCGAAAAGATCCGACGCCCTACGCCCTGCCCGTGCTGCAGTCCAGGCGCGGTCCTTGCACGTACATTGGTACCATAGTACCTTACTCTCCGGCTTCGGGAGGTGACTGCCATGAGTGAGAATTCCCTGGATCTCGATCGATTCCTGCGCGGCGAGGTGGCGATCACGGCGTTTCCTCACCGGGAACACCTACGCATGGGTTTCGAGATGCTTCGCCGGCATGACTTCGTGGAGACGGCTCTCCACTACTCACGCACACTGCAGGCCATGGCCGCGAGAGTCGGCAAACCGCAGGCATTCCACCAGACCGTCACGATCGCCTTCCTGTCGTTGATCGCGGAGCGAATCGCTTGCGCTGACTACGCCGATTTCGAATCGTTTGCACATCTCAATCCCGACCTCTTCGAGAGGTCTGCGCTCACCCGCTGGTACCCCTCCGAGCGACTCGCGACAGGTGCCGCGCGGCGTACCTTCCTCCTCCCGAACCCCCACGTGGTAGGCTCACCGTACCGGTGAATGAGCGGGGTGCACGATGGCCACGAACGTGATCTGCCTTTGGTATGACGGCACGGCGGAAGAAGCTGCCAGGTTCTACGCCCGCACTTTTCCGAACAGCGCCGTAACAGCGGTTCACCAGGCCCCGGGCGATTACCCGAGCGGCCAACAGGGACAGGTCATCACGGTCGAGTTTACGGTGGTGGGCGTGCGCTGCCTCGGCCTGAATGGCGGTCCGGCTTTCAAGCACAGTGAGGCTTTCTCGTTCCAGATCCTCACCGAGGACCAGGCGGAGACCGACCACTACTGGAATGCCATCATCGGAAATGGCGGCGCCGCGAGCGCCTGTGGGTGGTGCAAGGACAAATGGGGGCTGTCGTGGCAGATCACCCCACGCGCACTGATGGCAGCAATCACTGACTCGGATCGCGCGGCCGCGAAACGCGCCTTCGAGGCGATGATGACCATGAGCAAGATCGACATCGCCGCGATCGAGGCGGCACGGCGCGGACCGTCTCCCTAGAGCGCCCGCTGCTCGGTCGGCAGCCCCACGGCGGCCACGAACCGGTCCAACCCGGCCTCGAGCTTCGCCGGATCCGTGGCAATGCACCAGCGCACGAACTCCCGCGAATCATCGGCAAACGCCGATCCGGGGGCGAGTCCCAGCCGCGCCTGCACCACCAGACGCTTGCAGAACGACAGGCTGTCGGTCAGGCCTCGGACCCGAAAGAAGGCATACATCCCCCCGGCCGCGGGCGACCCCAGCTCCACCTGACTCGAGGTTGCCAGGCGCTCATACAGTCGCCGTTGGTTGTCCTTTATCAATGCCACCTGATATGCGACATCCGCTTCGCACTCCGTCAACGCCACGCGTGCGGCGCTCTGCACGAACCCCGGCACGCACGAGGTGTTGTATTCGATCAGCTTGCTGAAGCTCGGCGCCAGCGCCTGGGGGATCACCGCCCAGCCGATCCGCCAGCCGGTCATTCGCCAGGCCTTCGAGAACGAATTGCAGCCTATGAATCGATCGGCCGGATCGATGATGTCCAGGAACGATGGCGCGCAGGGCGCCTGAAAATACAGGCGCTCGTAGACGTCATCCGCGATCAGCCACGCGCCTACCGCGCGGCAGCGGGCCAGGATGGCTTCCTGTTCCGGGCGGCTCAGCGTCCATCCGGTCGGGTTATTCGGGCTATTGATGACCACAGCGCCGATCCCCGGCCGGATCGCCTCGATGAGCCGCGCGAGATCGAGCGTCCAGCCATTCGAGCCGAACTGCAGCGGCACCGAAATCACCCCGGCGCCGAGAATTTTCGGTATCTCGCATAGGTTCGGCCACACCGGCGTGACGGCCACTACCGAGGCGCCTGGCTCGACTGTGGCCTGCAAGGCAAGCATCAGCGCCGACACTCCTGAGCCTGTGACGGCGACCCGGTCGGCCGAGATCGGCTGGTGCCAGCGCGAAAGATAGGCAGCGAGGTCCTGCCGCAGCTCGGGCACGCCAAGGTTCGGCGTATAGAAGGTCTCACCGCTCATGAGGGCGGCGGCAGCGGCGGCGCGGACCGGCTCCGGCGTCGGCAGATGGGATTCACCGAACCAGAATGCCAGCACGTCCTTCTGGCCCATTCCAATGTTGGCGACTTCGCGAATCTGCTGATTGCGCAAGGCGCGAGTCCGTGGCCGACCCTCGAGATATGACATGGCTCAGGCTCCTGCTGCGATTTCTTTCCTGTGCGCGTCAGCGAGGGCCGCCATGCTCTCGAATCGATAATCGTAGTGCGGCGTGCCGGCCGGCGGCATGGTTGCGCCCCAACCGTCCTCGGCGTGCCGACGATCGATCCACGCCGACGCCAGACCCGCCCGGTTGGCCGGCGCATGGTCGTGCAGCAGACTCTGCGCCACGTGCAGCAGTGCGCTCTTGTCGAGGCCGAAATCCTCTTTGAGCCGGCGCAACATGTAGTCGAAATTCCGCTGGCTCGGCTTGTATGACTCGATGTCCTGCGCGGTGTAAATGGCGTCGAAATCGACCTGGAGCCGGGCGTTGCTCGAGCGGAACGACACCCGGTCCACGTTGGAGAGGATCACGAGCTTGTAGTACCGCTTCAGGTACTGCAGCGCCGCCGCTGAATCGGCGAACTCCGGCCAATCCGGAATCGAGGCGCCAAAAATGTTGGCTTCCTCGTTGCGGGTCGCAATTTCCCACTGCTTGGCGAGCCGCCGGTAGACGACCGCCAGCAGCTGCGAATACGGCATGGCCGGTGTCTCGGTCTGCTGCGCGAACTCGTGCCGCCCGAACTCCGCCAGCGCCTCCTCGCGCGACATGGCGCGATCGGCCCTGGCCACTAGCGGGCGCAGCGAATTGAAAAGACCCGTCTCCCAATCGATGAGCGTTCCATAGCAGTCGAATGTCAAAACCTCGAAGTCGGTCAGCTTCACGGCACGAGCCCGAGCCGGCGCAGATTGTGCTCGAGCGCGTCCAGCGAGCTCCAGCTGAGAATCCTGGAATTGCCGCGCTCGTCCGGCGGGTTTCGCTCGAGCTGTTCCGACCATCCGCCGCACCCTGTGAGCGGTAAGAGCGGGCGACGATGCAGCCACGCCAGGCACACCTCGGAGATCGTTCCGGCACGGCCGCCGATGACCAGGCAGGCATCCCCGGCGAGTGCCATCAGCAGGTTGCGGGCATCTCCCATGCCGCACGGGATCAGGACGGTGCACGGCCAATCCTCGAGGTTGATGTCATCGGAGGGCACGATGCTGACGACCACTCCATGCGCATCCATGGCGCGCCGCGCCGCGATTCGGGTAGCCGGGCTGCCGCAGCCACTCACCAAGGTTATTCCAAGCCGTGCCAACAGCTCACCGGCGGCGCCGGCCATATCGAAGGCAGACGATCCCGGTTCGGCGCTCCCGAGAACGCAAACCTGGCGCGCTCTGCCGAAGCCGGGGATGGCGCTAGTCATGCCGAGCCGACTGCGCCGGCGCCGCGCCCGGGTTGTATTTGCCGAGCCAGTCAGCAACCTCCTGGAAGACGTTGCGGCGTTGCTCGATCAGGGTGGGAAAGTGCGGCGATCCGGGATAGGTCACCATGCGCACGGTCTCATGCCGCTCGGCCATCAGCATGAAGAGCTCGCGCCCCTGGAGCATGGGCACACGGCGGTCGGCCTGTCCGCCCAGGATCAGTAACGGAGTCGTTACCCGATCGGCATACATGACCGGCGAGAACTTGAGGAAGGCTTGGGGGTCGCGCTCCTCGGAGCGCGCATCGTAGTCGACCTGTGAGATGTCGCTCTCCGGGATGAAGCTCAGCCAGTCGGTGATTCCCGCACCCTCGACCGCGGCGCGATAGCGATGAGTCTGCGTCACCGTCCATGCGGTCATGAAGCCGCCTGCGCTCCAGCCGAAGATCGCGAGCCGGTTGCGATCCGCCCAGCCTTGTGAGATCGCATAGTCGGTAGCGCTGTCGACATCGCTATACGCCCGGTCGCCGAAGTGCTGGTATATGGCATCCATGAACGCCGAGCCGTAGCCGGTCGAGCCGCGATACTCCGGCTGCAGGACGACATAACCGAGGCCCGCGACGAGGCGCGCGAGGACATCGAAACCCAGGCTATCGTTGCCCTCCGGTCCGCCGTGCGGCAACACGAGGAAGGGTCCTGGCGTACCCGCCTTGTAGTCACCTGGAAACGTGACGATGCCCTGGAGGTGCGTGCCGTCCTTGGAGGTCCAATTGACGACCCGAACCTCGCCCAGGCTCAAATGTGAGATGAGATCCTCCGACTCGTGTGTGATCCGCTCCAGCCGCCCGTGGTCTGCAACCGCAACGTTGCTGGTATGAGTGGAGTCGCCGACGGTGAAGGCCATAGCCTCCGGCGAGCTCGCGAGCATGGAAAACACGGGATGCACCGCCATCCCGTTCGGCCACGCATACGCAGTCGTGAGCCGTCCGTCCTGGAAGCGACCGACCTCGATGGCGACACCTTTGTGCAGCTCCACCCAAACGGTCCCGTGCGAGTCGCCAACCAGGCCCAGTGCGGAGCCGTCCAGCTTCGGCGTACGGTCTCGTGGGGCACCACCGTCGGCTGATACCGTCCACACGTGGTCGGGCGTCAGCACCTGCGTAGTGGTGCTGGTGAATGCAAGCGTCTTGCCGTTGTCCGTCCACGCTATGCCGCTAATGGGGGCAGGAAGCTCCGCAACGTGCTTCGTGCCGGACGCGTCGCAAACGTCTATCGAGTCGTGCACCTCATGATGGCCGATCTTCGGCATCTCACTGACTACGGCGAGGCGCCTGCCATCCGGCGACCAGGCCACCTGTCCCACGTCGTTGAGATCGGAGCACCACCAACCGCCGTGCGTACCATCCGCATCCAGCACGTACAGGCGTGATTCGTCATTCGCGATGACCTCACGCACCTGCCCGAGGGAGTCCTTCGGTCTGGGATCGCGCAGCAATGCGAGATGCTTTCCGTCGGGGGAAATCACCGGGTCATGCATCCCCGTCGGGAAGACGAAGAGACGCATGGGCTGCGTGTTGTCCGGCGACACGAATGCGAGCTGCTGGTTGCCGTCGATTTCGTAGCCGCCGTACAACGTGCCGCCATCCGCCAGGAAACCGGCGGGAGTGAATTGCTCGGGCAGCGGGAGCACGTGATCGCCGTCACCCGCAATCCCTATCTCGTGCACCTGATCCTTCTCCGGACCCGTCGTCCCGAAATAGCTCACGACATAGAGGACATGCTTTCCGGCTGGATCGATGGCTATCGCGGAGGCATCGCGCAGACGGGCGAAATCGTCGACGCCGAAGGCGTGCGGGGGTGCCGCCTGCGCGACCCCGAGAGGTGCGAAAGCAGAGGCCGCGGCAACAACGGCACTCACCAGCAACTGACGTAATTGCATATTCAGGGCACTCCTGGGACCGACCGGCGCCGCCAACAATACACGATGGCCATCCCCGGATCACCTGAGGCCCGACGCGAGACCTCCGCAATCCGCCGGCGGGCTCAGTCGCGTCTGATCGGTGATCCTTATGGGTCTCCAGGTCTTGCCCGCATCCGCCGAGACGGACGCCTCGAAGTGGACCGCGTTCGCGGTGATGTCCGACCACACCGACCGCACCAGCACCATCCTGCCGTTCATCGGTTCCCGGTCCAGGAAGACTCCCCGCCCACGCCGAAATTGACCGACCACGGGCGGTCCCAGGGCGCCATCGGTCCGATCGGCCCCGTACAGAGTCCACTTCCCGGACCTGGAGCCATACAGGCGCAGTGTGAGCCCCTCGATGTGGCCCGTCGGTCCTCGAGCCTCCCACCTCTGGATTTCGCTGCCGTCCCAGAGACGGCAGTTCACCGTCGTGCCATCGAAAGCATCCCAGCCGACGCCGTGCGCAAGCGGGCTGCGCGCCCGCCTGATATGAATCTGCCAGCGACCCAACTCAAAATCGAAGTCATGCGCTCCCTGCTCCGGGGCGGCTGCGGGCCGCGGGTATTGCCCGCCTTGCCGTGCAAACCCCATCGCCCCGAGGACACAGGCCAGGCTCGCGAGCAGGAGAAGCGCACTGCGCGCCATTCACTGTGACACGGGCTCAAACTCCTCGCAGCAACACTCGCAGCTGGCGGATGCGCCGCTCATCGCGCTTGTAGAATGTCCACTGCCTGATGCGCTTCGCCCGCAAGAGGCCGGCCTGCGTCAATACCTTCAGGTGGCTGCTGGCAGTCGGTTGGCTCACTCCGAGCTTCGCCGCGATGAACACGCCGCAGACACCGTCCGTCACGAGATCACCGTAGGTCTGCGGCCGGAAGTGCTTCTTCGGCGCCTTCAGCCACTCCAGGATCAAGAGGCGCTTGTCACTGGCCAGGGCGCGAATGGCTGCGTGGGCGTCGGCATCGATCATGGCCGCTGATACTATTGTAACTTAGCGAAGTTTCTAAGTAATATATAGAGGGAGAGCTCGGGGCGCAAATGCAAGTCAGCCAGCAAGCCATTGCCACGGTCTATGAGCAAATTCGCCCGCACCTGCGGCGAACGCCGCTCGTGCGTATCGACGGCGCGGACCTCGGGCTGCAGCAGCCGGGCGCGATTACGTTCAAATTGGAGCTGCTGCAGCATGCCGGCTCCTTCAAGGCGCGCGGCGCACTCGCCAACCTGCTGCTGCGTCCCGTTCCGGCAGCGGGCGTGGTCGCGGCATCCGGCGGTAATCACGGGCTCGCGGTCGCCTTTGCGGCGAGGAAGCTGCGGACCAGCGCCACCATCTTCGTTCCGAGCGTCGCCGCGGCGACGAAGTGCGAGCGGATCCGTGAGTATGGCGCCAAATTGGTCGTGGCCGGCGAGCGCTATGCGGATGCGCTGGCGGCGAGCCGGGAATTCGCTGCCGAGTCTGGCGCGCTGGAAGTGCACGCCTTCGACCAGCCCGAGACCCTTCTTGGACAGGGCTCGATCGGGCTCGAGGTCGAAGAAGATGCTCCGCTGGACACGCTACTCATCGCCGTGGGCGGCGGCGGCCTCATCGGCGGGGTCGCTGCCTGGTTTGCCGGGCGGGTGCGCCTCATCGCCGTGGAGCCGCGCGCTGCTCCAACTTTGTTCCGTGCGCTCGAGGCGGGACGGCCGGTCGACGCGGAGGCAGGGGGAATCGCCGCCGATTCTCTGGCACCGCGTCGCGTGGGAGAGCTCATGTTCCCTCTCGCGCAACGCTACATCGAGCGCGCGGTGCTGGTGGAAGACGAGTCCATCAGGGATGCGCAGCGGGTTCTTTGGCGCGCGATGCGAGTTGCCACCGAGCCTGGTGGCGCAGCGGCGATGGCCGCCCTCCTGAGCGGTGCTTACCGTCCGCAAGCGGAGGAGCGCGTGGGTGTTGTCCTCTGCGGAGGCAACACGGACGCGGTGAGCTACTCATAGTTTCGAATTGAGGGCGGCCCCCTATGGCTACGCCCACGGTAGCGCCGCGCGTGGCGCTCGCGAAAACCTTGGCCAAACCGCGGGCAATCCCATAGCATTCCGAGTGTTACCGGCACAGTCGCGCGCACTGCCACCACCCGCCCCCCGGGTCGAAAAAAAGCCCGCCTCTGCCCTGCTCGCTCGCTGCCGTCGCCATCCTGAGGGCCCAATGGCTTTAGTCAAAAAATCGAAGATTGAATCCGTCCACGGCGAGTCGACCAGACCCGCCGCTGCCAGGAGGCCCGCCACCAGCCCCGCTCCGGCAGCGGCGACCCGCGCCACCAAACCGGCAGGTCGCAACGAAACCGCCGCCGAGCGGCTCGCGGCAGCCACCGAGGAGCTGGCCAGCGGCTTGACGGAGGCTGCCACGGCCACTCGCGAGCTTGGGCGCTCCATGGAGCAGATCAATCGTGGCGCCGGGACGGCGGCGGGCGCCTGCCAGGAGCAGTCCAGCACCATCAAACGAGTCGTGGCCGATCTGACGACCGCACGAGACGAGGCGGATGCATCGACCCGGCGTACGGACTCGGTCTCGGTCGCCTTGGCGGAGGCCTCGGTGCAAATCGCAGGCTCTGTCAGGGCCATTGAACAAGGGGCGCAGCGGCAGGGCACGTCAGTCGCGCTCCTGGCCGAGCTTGACGCAAGGGCGAAGGAGATTGCGGACGTCAGTCAGATCGTCAGCCGCCTTTCGGATCAGACCAACCTGCTCGCTCTCAACGCGGCGATTGAAGCGGCCCGCGCGGGCGAGCACGGCCGTGGCTTCGCCGTGGTTGCCGATGAGGTCCGAAGCCTCGCGGAGAATTCCGACAAGAGCGCGCGCGAGGCGCAGAGCCTGAGTGCCACCATTCAGAAGGAGATCCAGGAAGTCGGCGCAGCGCTGCGGGCAGGGGCAGAGCGCGCACTCCAGGAGGCCCGCTCGGCCGTGCGCGTGACCGAAACCCTTCAGGCCCGGCGCCACGACATGTCCAAGATTGCCGAGGGGAGCCGCAGTATTCTGACCGCCGCTTTGGAAGCGGAACGATCCGCGATGGAGGCCCAAAAGGGGGCCGAGCAGGTCGCAAGTGCCGCCGAGGAGCAATCATCTGCCGGCGGCGAGGCGCAACGCGCCGTCGAGCAACAGGCGAAGTCTCTCGATGAGGGGCAGCTCGCCGCGCAACGATTGGCGGTGCTTGCCGAGAAGCTGCGCTCGGCAAGGGCGAATGCCTCGACCCTGGAGCAGATCAGTGCCAGCGCCGAAGAGCTGTCGGCCTCGACCCAGGAGCTGTCGAGCGCCGCGAGCCAGGTGATGGCTGCCGTCGAGCAGATCAACGAAGCCGCGCAGGTGCAGTCGTCGGCGACCCATCAAACCGCCAGCGCCTTGACCCAGATCGATCGCAGCGCGCGGCTCTCCCAGGTCACTGCCAAAGCAGCCGACGAGCAGGTGGCGAGCCTCGATGCCGCACTCAACGAGGGGCGGCGCTCCATCGAGACCCTCGTAGCCGGGATCTCGAGCGCCCTGGACGGTACGCGAGCCAGCGTGGGCGCAATCAGCCGCCTCGAGGGCGTGGGGCGCAGGATCGAGAAGATCATCGACACCATCACGCTGGTTGCCGTGCAGACCAGCATGCTCGCGGTGAGTGGCTCGGTCGAAGCCGCTCGTGCCGGCGAGTCCGGACGTGGGTTTGCGGTGGTATCCAACGACATTCGAAACCTGGCTCGCGAGGCCTCCGCCAATGTCGAGCGGGCCAAGGATACGGTGCGCGGCATCCTGGATCAGATCGGCATTCTCAAGAGCGAGCTGCAGCAGATTACGGCCACCACGGAGATCGAGGTGCAAAAGAACCAGATGGTCTCCGCGAGTCTGGTGCAGCTGGCCGACGATGTGACCGCGCTCGGCGTGGCCAGCAAGTCCATCCGCGAGGGCGCGGACAAGATTCTGTTGGCAACGTCAGAGATCGCGCAGGCCGCACAGGAGGTCGCTTCGGCGGCTGAGGAAGCGAGCGCGGCGGCGCGGGAAGCCGCCACTGCTGCCAACGAGCAATCGCGCGGCGCGGAAGATCTGGCGGCCGCCATCGAGGAAATCGCATCGCTTGCGGAGGCGATGCGGCAGAGCGCGTGACTCCAACATGCGGCCGCAGCATCAATTTCATTCCGGGCGCTTCCTGACTTTCCACGTCGACGGGCAGCTCTACGCCCTGAGGTCCGAGGACGTGCTGGAAGTGATCCGCATGCCTGCCGTGGCTCGGGTGCCTCAAGGCCCGCCGGCACTGCTTGGTATCGGCAACCTGCGCGGCGCGGTGTTGCCGATTGCAGGCCTACGCCAGCTGCTCGGGAAACCGTCCGCTACGGATAGCTCGAGCGCCCGGGCAATCGTGCTCGATATCGGCGCGCCGATCGCCGTGTTGGTGGATGCAGTGGCAGCTTTGGAATATGCCGCCGAAGAGCAGATCGACACACGCCCCAAGGAGGTCGGCGCGGACGGTACGGAACGACTACTCGGCGCTCTTTCCGTCGCCAGAGACAAGGGAGTGGCGAAGATTCTCGACCTCAAAGCGATGCTGGAGGCCGCTTTCGCCAGCCGCAGCAGCGCACGGCCACGCGACGCCAAGCCCAGAGCAACGGCTCCGGTGCGCGAGGAGAAGCGCGGGACGGAGGAGACCGAGGCGCTCGTGACATTCGATGTCGCAGGACAGGAATTCGCTCTGCCGCTGACGGATGTGCAGGAGATCATCCCCGCCCCGACGAGCGTGACGGCTTTGGCCCATTCCGAGGCCGTGGTCCTCGGGATGACTTCGGTGCGAGACACGCTCCTGCCCCTGTTGTCGCTACGGGCCTTGCTCGGTTTCCCTGCGCAGCAGGCGGCGCCCGATCGGGAAAAAGTCCTGGTGGTCAAGGTCGGCGGCACACGTGTTGGACTCGTCGCCGATCGCGCTCGCGCGGTCGTGGCCGCGCAGACCCGGCTCGTCGACCCTGTTCCGGCGGCGCTGAACGCCCGCACCGGAGGCGAGTCGCGCATCAGAGCCGTATACCGCGGCGAGGCCGGCCGACGTTTGATTTCGATCCTCTCATCGCAGCAGCTTTTTCGAGATGACGTGATGCAGAAATTGGCCGCCGAGCAGCAATCGCAGGCTGGGCCCGACGAGCCCGTGGAGCGAAATGCGCAGCAGGAGCTGACCTTCCTCGTCTTTCGTCTCGGCGAAGACGAGTTCGGCCTGCCCATAGATGCTGTCGTTGAGGTCGCTCGAGTTCCAGAGCAGATCACCCGGCTGCCCAAGACCCCGAAATTCCTCGAAGGCGTCGTCAATCTGCGCGGTGAGGTTCTGCCGGTCGTCGATCAACGCCGACGGTTCGATATGCCGCCTCTCGAAAAAGCCGACGGACGCCGGCTGATCGTGGTCAAAACCGAGCGTCATCGCGCCGGACTCATCGTCGATGCCGTCTCGGATATCCTGCGCTCCAGCCCGAGCGCGGTGGATCCTGCGCCCGAGCTTACGGACGATACCTCCCGGCTGGTGCGTGGTCTCATCAATCTGCCCTCCTCGAACCGCATCGTGCTGCTGCTCGACCCGATGGAGCTCCTAACCCGCGCGGAACAGGGGTTGCTGGATAAGTTCGAGACACAGCGACAGCGGACGGATGCGTGATCAAGGTTCTCGTCGTCGACGACTCGGCCCTAGCGCGAAAACTCTTCAGCCACGTTCTCTCGGAAGGCGCGGATTTCAAGGTCGAGGTTGCGCGCAACGGACTCGAAGCGTTGGCTCAGCTCGAGGCGTTCAAGCCGGACGTCATCACTCTGGACGTGCAAATGCCGCAGATGGACGGCCTGCAGTGTCTGGATCGAATCATGGTGCAACGACCCTGCCCCGTCGTCATGGTCTCGACGGTGACTGCCGAAGGCGCCGCGGCCACCTTGGAAGCCTTGCGGCTGGGCGCGGTGGATTTCGTCCCGAAGCCCACGGGCGCCGTGTCCTTGGGGATGCAGGAGTTCGGGCCCACTCTCAAGGAGAAGGTGCGGACCGCCGCAGCCGCGCGTCTTCCCGCAAGCCACAGGCTGCGAGAACGGGTGCAATTCAAGATCAGCGGTTCGGCTGCCAAGCTACGCGTGAAGCCTCTCGCCGAGACTGTCGATGACCGCGCCGCGCTTCCCGTAGGCGACGGACTCGTGCTCGTCGGGACTTCGACCGGTGGGCCGCCCGCACTCGAAGCGCTGCTCGCACCGCTGCCGGCGAGCTTTCCGTGGCCCATCCTGGTCGCGCAACACATGCCGGCAGGATTCACCGGGCCGCTCGCCAAGCGCTTGGCCGGGCTCTGCGCCCTCACCGTTCTGGAGGTCACTCAGCCCACGCGTCTGGAAGCGGGTTGTGTCTACATAGGACGAGGCGATGCGGACCTCGTGGTCTCCAGCCGCCCCTCCGGCCTGATCGCCATGACCGTTCCTTCCAACCCCGACTACCCGTGGCACCCGAGCACGGACCGGCTGGTCCGCTCGGCAATGCAGTATCTTCCGCCCGCCCAGCTGGTGGGAGTATTGATGACCGGCATGGGTAACGACGGCGCCGAGGCGCTGGCGAGCCTGCGCACCAAGGGCGGTGCCACGATCGCAGAAGCCGAGGAAACGGCAGTCGTCTGGGGAATGCCCGGAGAGCTCGTGCGTTCCGGGGGCGCCGCCTACGTTCTGCCTCTGCCCAACATCGCCCAACGTCTCCAAAGGCTGGTGCCCGGTGCCACTTGTCCGTAAGCCGACTCAGCCCGCGGGTCACGCGAAACCGAGCGCAGCCGAAGTGCTCACCGGACTCGGCAGTGCAAATCCCGAAGAGCGCTGGACCGCAGCCCGCGCGGCGGGCGAGCTGGCCGACGCAGCGGCCGCCCTTGCCGCGGCGCTGCCGCACGAGATTGACTCCCGCGTCCGCGAAGCGATGTTTACCAGCCTCGCGCGCATCGGAACCCGTGACAGCGTGGCGGCGATGCTGCCGATGTTGCGCTCCGACGATGCCGCCATGCGCACCGGCGCTCTCGATGCCTTGCGCTCATCGGTCATCGCCACACACGAGTTGTTCCCGCAACTACTGAACGATCCCGATGTCGACGTTCGGATACTGAGCTGCGAGCTCGCGCGCAGCCTCCCCAGTGAGGAGGCCAGCCGGAGCCTCTGCGCCCTGCTCGCCCGCGAGACCGAGATCAATGTTTGCGCGGCGGCGGTCGAGGTCCTTGCCGAAGTCGGCAATCACACGGCGTTGCCGACGCTTGCGCAGTGCGCGCAGCGCTTCTCACAGGTCCCCTTCCTGACCTTTGCGATCAAGCTCGCTACGGACCGCATCACGGCCGCAAGCGCTCGTGGCTGAGCATCCAACCCTGACGGAAGACGAGTTTCGAAAGCTCTGTGAATACCTGTATCGACGCACCGGAATGGTATTCACAGAGGCGAAGCGGTATTACGTCGAGCGGCGTCTATGGGAGCGCATGGCCGCCACGAACTCGGAGTCTTTTACCAGTTACTTCGCTCGCCTGCGGACCGACACCCACGACGAAATCCAGCAGTTCGTCAATGCCTTCACCGTCAATGAGACCTACTTCTACCGTGAAGACTACCAGCTCAAGTGTCTGACGAATGACCTGATCAAGGAACGGGTGAGCGACAAGCACGCCGGTGACGCGATTCGCATCTGGTCTGCCGCGTGCTCGACCGGTGAGGAGCCCTATTCGATCGCCATGTGGTTGCTCGAGAACTGGCCGAGCGTCGATGAATACTTCGTCGAGATCGTGGGCTCCGACATCGACACCGGCGCGCTCGAGCTCGCTCGCGCCGGAATGTTCAGCAAACGTGCTCTGATGCGGCTGTCGCCGGAGCTCATCGGCAAGTACTTCGATGCCCTGCCCGAGGAGCGATGGCGGATCGCCTCGCTATTGCGCGACTCCGTCTCCTTCACATCCGTCAACCTCGTCGAGTCCGACCAGACCCGGCAGCACGGCCAATTCGACGTCATTTTCTGTCGCAACGTCCTCATTTATTTTGACGATACCGCACGCCGGATTGCGGCGGAGAATCTCTACGAGAACCTGCTCCCGGGGGGCTTCATCTGCCTGGGTCATACCGAAACCATGAGTCGGATCTCGCCTCTGTTCAACGTACGTCGCTTTGCCGATGCTATCGTCTATCAACGACCCGGGATCACGAGATCATGAACACCCCTCCCAAGACGATACTGGTGGTGGATGATGGCGCGCTGGTGCGCGTTTACTATCGCTCGATCCTGGAGGGGGCCGGGTTCCGGGTGGAGGAAGCGTTGAATGGGCTCGAGGCGCTGGAAACGGTCCTTGCCCATGAGGTCGATCTGCTGGTGGTGGACATCAACATGCCGCAAATGGACGGTCTCACCTTCCTGCGGGCTCTGCGGGAAAAAGAGGGCCCGTTGGCCGCCATTCCCGCGCTCGTGACCAGCACGGAAGCGGCGCCGGCTGATTTCGCGGCCGCCCGCGCGGCCGGCGCCAATTATTATCTGGTGAAACCCGTCGAGCGCGAGCAGCTGGTGGAATTCGCGCAGATGCTGTGCGGGGTTGCACCGTGAACGAGTTCCTGCAGCAGTTCGTGATCGAGTCGCGGGAGCTTGCCGATGCCGCAGGCAACGGTCTCCTGGCTCTCGAGGAGTCGCCACAGGATGCCGCGCGACTCGACGAGGCTTTCCGCGCATTCCACACCCTGAAGGGGAGCGCAGCAATCGTCGAATTTCCTGCGATGGAAAGTGCGATGCATGCCGCGGAGGAGGTCCTCACCGAGGCACGCGCAGGCAGGCGCCCGCTGACTTCCGCGCGCATCGGACAGTGCCTCTCCTATATCGACCAGGTAACGAAGTGGCTCGATACCATCGAGCGTTCCGGGGAGTTGCCTCCAGATGCGGGCAGCCAGCCTGATCGGCTCGCCGCCAGCTTCACGGAACGCGCTCCAAGTGCCTGGGTGACCGAGATCGTGAAGACGCAGCGGGTGGCCGCGGCGCGCGCGCTCACCGCGATTCGCTTCGTGCCCGGCGCGGACAGTCTCTACCAGGGGGAGGACCCCTTGGAGCGCATGGCATCCCTGCCCGGTCTATTGGCACTCGAGTTGACTGCGCGCGAGCCCTGGGGAGCGCTGGACACCCTCGATCCCTTCCGTTGCAACCTCATTCTGACCGCCCTCAGCGCCGCGCCCGCGGCGGATCTGCACGTACACCTGCAGGGTCACACCGGCGAGTGCGCAATCGTGCCGATTGTCACCGGCACTCGAGATTCCGGGGGGCCCTTCCCGCCTCACGTGCTGGCGGTCATCGAAGCGCAGCAGGCACTCCTCGGCGAAGGGTCGCCGCAGAGTTTCGCCGGCAGAGTGGGCTCGGCGGGAGCGGTCGCAGCGAATGCGTTGCGATTCTGCGGCCGCGCGGCGCTATCCGAGCGGATTTCGCGGGCGACCGAGCAGAGCCTGTTGGCGCTCTCGGTTCAACCCTTGCAGGAGGCCCTCGCGCAACTGCTCAGCGCCGAGACTCCCGCGGAGATAGCGGCAGCCGCCGATGCCCTGCGAGCGCCGGAAGTTGTGGCGCGCACCTTCAGAATCGACGCCGAACAGGTCGATGCCCTGGTCCGCCTGGCCGGCGAGCTCACGGTCATCAACAACGCGATCGGTCACGTCGTCAAGCTTGCCCGGGCTGGTGACCCCTCGCTTCCGGACCTTCTCAAGGATCGCCACGGCGCCCTCGAGCATCTCGTCGGCGAGCTACGCAGATCCGTACTTCGGATGCGAGTACGGCCGCTACGCATGGTGCTGCAGCGCTTTCCCCGCCTCGTACGGGAAATGTCCGCGAACCTGGGCAAGTCGGTGAAGCTCGCGATCGAGGGCGACGAAACGGAAGCGGACAAGGCTATTGTGGAGATGCTCTTCGAACCACTGCTGCACCTGGTGCGCAATGCGATCGACCATGGCGTGGAGGGCGCACGCGAGCGCGCGGCCGCCGGCAAGGCGCCCACTGCCCGTCTGGCGATCAAGGCGGAGCGCCATGCCGATCAAGTCCTCATCGAGATCAGCGATGACGGCGCCGGCATCGACCTCGCAAGGGTGCGTGAGGTCGCGGTGACGCGCAGCCTCATCACGGAAGAACAGCTTCTCACGCTGACGGAAGCGGAAGCCCTCGACCTGGTCTTCGCTCCGGGGTTCTCGACCGCTGCGAGAGTGACGGAGATATCGGGACGCGGTGTGGGAATGGACGCCGTCCGCCGGGCCGTGGAACGGGTCGGCGGTCACGTCTCCATTACGAGCGTTGCGGGCCGGGGGACTACTGTAACGCTGTCGCTTCCGTTCAGCGTGATGATGACGCACGTGATGACAGTCGAGGCTGGGGGCCAGCTGTTCGGGCTGCCGCTAGAGGCTATAATCGAGACGACTCGCGTTCCGCAAGCCGCCATCTCCAAAGTCGGTGCCGCGCCTGTCGTCGTATTGAGGAATCGTGCACTCCCGGTGATAGATCTGGCGAGTGTCCTCGGGGCAGAGCCACGGGTGGATGAAGATGGGGCGACTCTGGTGGTGGCGATCGCCAATGGGGAGTGCGGCGCTTTTCGGGTGGACCGAATAGTCGAGCGATTGGAACTCGTATTGAAACCCCTGGAGGGTCTGCTCGCCGGCACGCCTGGGATCATGGGAACGACCCTCCTCGGCGACGGACGGGTTTTATTGGTGCTCGATATCGCGGAGATGCTCACATGACGGTCCGAGTGACCGCCGGCGGCTGCATCGAGCTCGTCGGCGCCTGCCCCAGCGCAGACGCCGAGGCGCTGCTGCAGCTGCTGCTCGCCGACCCAAGGGCAACCGTCGACTGGCGAGACTGCCGGGGCGCGCATACGGCGGTGGTTCAAGTCCTGATGGCGGTCAGGCCTAAGCTGCTCGGCCCCCCGGCCGATGCTCGTCTCAGAGACTGGGTAGCGACCGCTATCGGTTCCTCGCCTGAATGAGCAGGACGCGCACATCGCATCTACTGGAGGCATTTTGGTGACGTACACAGTATTGATCGTCGATGACAGCAAGCTCGCCCGAATGTCCGTGGTCAAGGTGCTGAGCACACTGCATCCGGACTGGAAGCGGGTCGAGGCGGCCAACGCCGTCGAAGCGCTAGTGCAGACCAAGGCGTTCTCTCCGCAGATGGTGCTCGTCGATTTCAACATGCCCGGCAAGGACGGCGTAACGCTGGCGGCGGAGCTCCGTGCCCTCAACCCCAAGATCAGCGTTGCAGTGATCTCGGCCAATCACCAGGTAGAAGTGATCAAGCGGACTGAAGCCGCGGGCGCCACTTTTCTGCCGAAGCCCGTCACCGAAAGCGCCCTGGCTGACTTTCTGACCACAGCCCTGGAGCAGCGAAAGGCAGACTAGCGATGAGCGACACACCTACGCTCACCGAGCTTCAGCTCGACGCCTTGACCGAGCTGGTGAATCTCGGCGTCAGCAGTGCGGCAAAGAATCTCAGCGAGCTGGTTCGCGAGGAGGTCGTCCTCTCCGTGCCGAGGGCGTCTGTCGTCACCCGGGAGCAAGCCATTGCCAACCTGCGGGAGCACGATGCCAAGCGATTGGTCGCCATCCACCAGGATTTCGAGGGCGACATCCGCGGACGGGCCCTGCTGATCTTCCCTGAGGCGAGGAGCATGGAGCTCATCCGCGCCCTGGTCGGGCCGGAGCTGTCGCCCGATGACATCATCGAGCTCGAGCAGGAAGCCCTCGCCGAGACCGGCAACATCCTGCTGAACGGCTGCCTCTCGACCATGGCGAACAGTCTGCAGCGCAGCCTGAAGATCTCGCTCCCCGAGGTCATCCACGGCGAGGGCGCCGATTTCTTCCAGCCGAGTTCCGGCGCGCACGAGACCGTGCTCTTCATCTACATCAACTTCGCGGTCAAGCAGCGCGACATCCAGGGATTTCTCGCGATGATCCTCGATCTGCCCTCTCTCGTGATACTGCAGCAGCTGTTGGACGCTTATATCGAGCGCTCGACCGGCGAGAGCCCAGCCGCAGATCATGTCGAATAACGCGCCAGCCAGCCACTCGATCCTCGATGCCATCAACGGCGGGCTCATCGTTCTCGACCGGGGCGGGCGAGTCACTCTCTGGAACACATGGATGCAAGTCAAATCCGGAATCGACGCGGAGGCGGCACGAGGCAAACTGCTGAGCGAAATTTTTCCGCAGGCCGAGCTGCCGCGGCTGTTGCTCGCCATCTCGGCCGCGCTGACACGCGGCACCTCGACGATAATCACCCATACCCTGAACCCGACACTGCTTCCTCTGCAGACTCGCTCGCAGCAGCCGTTGCTGCACGACATTTCCGTGTCACCTGTCGGCGAGGCACCCCCTCAAGGTTGCGTGATCGCGATAAACGATGTTACAGCAACGACCCGTCGGGTACGCTATCTGCGCGATCAGCAGGATGCTCGCTATGACGCCGTCGTCGCTAGCGCTCCTGACATCATCATTACGGTCGATGAGGACGGCCTCGTCCAATTCGCAAATCCTGCGGCCCACGCGCTATTCGGCCGTCCGGATTCCAATCTGGTGGGAGCCAAGGCCGCCAATCTATTCACGACCCAGAGCGAATGGGCAGCTCTCTGGCTCAGCGCCATCGACGGCACGGGAGCAGGTCAGTCCAAGGGACTGATTGCAGCGCACACCGGCGGCGAGTTGCGCTATTTCGAGGCCGCCGCATCGCGCTGGCGAAGCGGCGCGCGCCTCTTTGCCACCGTGATCCTGCGCGACGTGACCGAGCGCCGCACCATGATCGCCGCGCTGCGGCACAGCGAGAGCGAAGCCCGCAACGCGGCGACAGCCTTGACGGAGCTCAACCGGACGCTCGAGGAGCGGGTGCAAGCGCGAACGGCACAGCTGATCAAGGCCGAGGCGGCGCTGCGTCACAGCCAGAAAATGGAGGCTATCGGCAATCTCACGGGCAGCATCGCCCACGACTTCAACAATCTGCTGCACGTCATCAGCGGCAACCTGCACCTGCTGAAGCACTATGTGACCGGCAACGCCGCCGCCGAGAAGCGCGTGCAGATCGCACTCGATGGGGTCACGCGCAGCGCCAAACTGTCCTCGCAACTGCTCGCCTTTGCGCGCCGGCAGCCTCTCGCCCCGAAAGTGATCAACCTCGGCCGCTTCATCGGCGATATGGAAGACATCATCCGCAAGGCCGTAGGCGAGGGTGTCGCGCTCGAGACCGTGATCGGCGACGGGCTGTGGAATGCGCTCGTCGATCCGGGCAACCTGGAGAATGCCCTGTTGAATATGGCGATCAACGCCCGCGACGCGATGGAAGGGCAAGGCCGCTTGATCATTGAAGCGGCCAATGTCGTCCTGGAGTCGGATTATACGACGGCTCATGAGACGGTCATGCGCGGCGAATACGCCATGGTCGCGGTGACCGACACCGGCTCCGGCATGTCGGCAGAGGTGATCGAGCAGGCCTTCGAGCCGTTTTTCACCACCAAGCCGCAAGGCCGGGGAACCGGGCTCGGGCTCTCCATGGTCTACGGATTCGTCAAGCAGTCCGGCGGCCACATCAACATCGAGAGCGCGCCCGGCCAGGGCAGCACCATCAAGTTCTACCTGCCGCGCTCGACGCAGTCGGAGGACACACTCGACGAGGGCGATTCGATCCCGGCCACCGGCGGCAACGAGATGATCCTCATCGCCGAGGATGACGAGCACGTGCGTGAGACCGTGGTGGCGATGCTGAGCGATCTCGGCTATCGGGTGCTGAAGGCAAAGGACGCGCAGAGCGCTCTCAGCATCATCGAGAGCGGCATGCCGATCGATCTGCTCTTCACCGACGTCATCATGCCGGGTCCCATGAAGAGCACGGAGCTGGCCAGCAAGGCGCGCGAGCGGATGCCGAACCTGGCCGTGCTCTTCACTTCGGGCTACACCGAGGACGCTTTTGCCAGCTCCGGGTCGGTCGGCGAAGCGGTCGAGCTCTTGAGCAAGCCCTACTCCCGGGAAGCGTTGGCCCGAAAATTGCGTTACATGTTGGCAGATGCCGCGCAGCGAAAATCACAGACCGTGACCAGCGCCTATTCGGCGGGCGCACACCCGCCGAGCACTCCCCTGAAGCCGGTGCGAGTCCTGGTCTGTGAGGACAACGCGGATATGCGCGATGCTACTGTCGACATGCTGTCGGCCATGGGCCATCATGCGATGTCCGCGGGCGATGCCTACACCGCCCTTTCCATCCTCACCTCCAATCCCGTAGACGTTCTGCTGACGGACGTCGGTCTGCCAGACATGAGCGGCACCGAACTCGCCAGCCACGCCAAGTCGCGTTTTCCCGCGCTGAACGTGATCTTTGCGACGGCAGAGGCAGCGGATATGGCCATGGCTACCCTTCGAGCGGCCCGCACCCTCGTCAAGCCGTTCACCTTCGAACAACTCGCGGCGGCGATCACCCCAGCGCCGAGCCGAGAACGCGTCTGACCTTCGTCGGTACTCGCAGAGGACGTACGGAAAATGCTGCAAGTCTCGCTGCTGGGAATCCCACACGATGACAATTCGTCGTTCATGAAGGGTCCGGCGGAGGCGCCACCGCTGATCCGGCGGAAGCTGTGCTGCGACGCGTACACCGAGTTCAGTGAATCAGGCGTTGACATTGGCGGCGCCGGCCGCATTCGCGATCGCGGCGACATCAGCTTCGACACCGCCGCGGCAGATCCTTGGGAGCTCATCGAGCGCGCCGTCACCGACATCCTCGAAGACGGCGATCCATTGATTTGCCTGGGAGGCGACCACGCCATCACTCATCCGGTCATGCGCGCGGTACGGCGACAGCATCCGAAACTCACCATCCTGCATATCGACGCTCATCCGGACATCTACCACGCCTACCAGGGCAATATGCGCTCGCACGCATCCCCGTTCGCGCGCATCATGGAAGAGCAGCTGACCGATCGCCTGATTCAAGTGGGATTGCGCTCGCTCAATGACCATCACCGGCAGCAGTTCGCGCGCTTCGGCGTCGAAGTGGTCGAGGCGGCCCGCTGCGGCGATTCCCTGCGCTTCGAGCTGCAAACGCCGGTGTATGTCTCGCTGGATATCGACGCACTGGACCCCGCGTTTGCTCCCGGAGTGTCGCATCGGGAGCCGGGCGGCCTGTCCACCCGCCAGGTGATCAATCTCATTCAGGCGATCGAGCAACCGATCATCGGCGCTGACATCGTCGAGTACAATCCGCGCTGCGACATCGCCGAGCTGACTGCCGGCGTGGCCGCGAAATTGGTCAAGGAGATTGCCGGCATGATGATCAAAAACGCAACCCCCGCGCCTGGCGCCAGGGTTCGCGGCTCATAGGCCGATTCGCCATGGACAGGGTCGTCTTCGGCATGATGCAGTCCCTGGACGGTTACGTCGCGCTACTGGGATGAGGATCAGCAGGACTGGGGGCCTCTCGAGCACGATTTCGCGGCGACCTGGCGGGCGCAGCCGAAATGGGTTGTATCACACACGCTCAAGCCCGTCGGGCCCAACGCCACTCCGGTGCGTGGCGACGCCGGCCCGTTCGTGCGCAGCCTGAAGGCGGACATCGAGGGGAGCATCGATGTAGCCGGACCCGACCGCCATGGCGGGCGCATATGGGCGCAGAGCGCCGTCAACAAGGGCGCGACCTTTTTCTTCACGCTGGGCCCGACCCCAGCGGTACCGCCCGACTCAGTGCCGGCCGCCGGACACTGACTTCTCTACTTCGACCCTCAGATGCCGGACGCCGGTGTCACTCAGCAGATCGGGGTCATTCAACAGCTCGCGCTCGGCAAGCTGAGCGAGCGTCTGCTCCAGTGTCTCGCCACCCTGGGAGGAAGCGCGCCCGCGGCGGCTCTCGGGCTTACCGCCCAACTCAGGCGCGTGATCGAGACGTTGCCGCAGCAGACTGGGGATCAGCGAGGTCTCCGTGCAGGCTTCGCGTGCCAGCGTGATTTCCTCATCGAGGACGGGCACCACGGCGGCCGAGCTGAAGCTCGACCTTACATAGGCGGCAACTTGCTTCGCCGAGATCGGGTCGCCGAAGAACCCGAGCCGCAGAAAGAAGCAGGAGCGGTTGGCGCTGCGGCTCTCGAGCGCATACAGCGAGTAAGCCTTGAATATGGAAAGCGCCGGCACGCGGCTCATGTCGATCGGCCGCGCCGACCAGTGGAGCTGCACGGCGAACGAAACCGGCATACCCTTGGCGACGGCTTCCTTCAGTGCGTGTCGAATGACTGTGTCGTCGGGACGGAGCATCTCAATCTGCTCGCCGTCCTTCTCCTCGGGGCCGTTCTGCCCCGGAGCGGGCTGACGCGTCTCCAGGATATTGAGCACCTGCGTATCGGTCAGCGATGGATTGTCGACTGGGATGAACGGCGGGCCATCGGCTGTCTCTCCCTGAGCCTGCACCGACTGCACCGACTGCCACACCGGCTCGGCGGAATCAGGTAATTGCCAGAGAGCGCGCGGAGCGGCGCCCGCGACCGCCTCCGGGTGTCGGCCGCGCACGGCGCGCGCCCACTTTTCGGCGTCGGCCAGAGTCTCGAAGAACCCCATGTGCAGCCTGAGCTGCTCGCTGCCGTCCCGCTGGCGCGTGCGTGTGGTGAAGAACGTGAATGGCCGCAGGTGAGGTAACTGCGGCGGCCGGATCGAGACCGGCTCAACCAACCGGCACAGGGTGAGCATGAACGGGCCGGAGCCGGCCTCGCCGCGATGCACGATGTTGGCGCTCAGAGGGCCAACGGATTTCGCCGATGTCGATGTCATGGGTTCCCCCGAAAGTCAGTCGCCACCGGGAGAGCGCCAGATCCGTTGCAGTCGAGCTTGCACGCTCACACATGGGAGGTGGAGTGGCAACCCCGCTGTCATAGACTGTTACGCCCTTAGACCGGTAGCTTTGCGTCCCCGCCTTTCAGCGGGTTTGCCCTTGTCTCAGCTCAGGCGCAATCTTGTCGCAAAATAGAGACATACAAAACCGCGCTGTCCTTAGCATGGTCGCTCGAGCACGATATGTCTAGTGGAAATTTCGTCGCCTTTTGGCGTCGCAGCTTCGCTTCAGCATTCTTCGGCGCTAGCATTCTTCGGCGCTCGTAGCAGCCTGCGCCAAGAGCTCCGCGCCGACACCCGGACGACGTGCGCCCTCACTCAGCGCACGCCGAAACTCGTGCGCTCCACGCTCGCCGGCGTACAACCCCTGCATATGCCGGACGACGGCGGATAACTTTTCACCACGCGTCACCTGACGCTCGGCGTAATGCCGCATACGCTCGATGGCACGCGCGCGCACCACGGCATCGACAGTCGGCTCCGCGCCGAATACGAGCGCAGCGACCTGGGCGAGGACCAGGGGCCGATGATACGCCTCACGACCGAGCATGATTCCATCCAGCCCCGCGAGGGCGCGCACAATCGCCTCCGGATCGCGCAGGCCGCCGTTGACCACGACCTGCAGAGCAGGAAAGGCCTGCTTCACCCGGCTGACGACCTCGTACTGCAGCGGGGGAATCTCGCGATTGTCCTGTGCCGATAATCCGCCGAGAACGGCTTTGCGCGCATGGACGATCACCGCCTCGCACCCGGCATCGCGCACCATGCCGACGAAACCCTGAAGCGCCGCGAGCTCCGCATCGTCGAAGCGTCGGCTGGCATCGATGGCCGCCTTGCCCCGCCCCTCGATGACACCGATCCGCATCTTGACGGTCACGGGCACACGCACAGCGGCTCGCATGGCAGCCACACAGGCGGCGACGGTCTCCGGCCGTTGCATCAGATACGCGCCGAGGACGCGGCCGGTCGCCCGGTCGCTCGGACAACCGCAGTTGAGATTGATCTCGTCATAACCCGCCTGCTCACCCTTGCGCGCCGCGGCCGCCAGCTCATGCGGGTCACTGCCGCCGAGCTGCAGCGCGACCGGGTGCTCCTCGGGATCGAACTCAAGCACTCGCGCCCAGTCGCCCTGCGCCAGATCGGCGGCGTTGATCATCTCCGTGTAGAGCAACAGCCGTGGCGAAAAACCGCGCAGAAAATAGCGGCAGTGACGGTCGGTGCGCCCCATCATCGGTGCGACACTAATTTTTCTATTTATTTCCAATAACTTACCTTGTAATCAATCCAAGGAAAGCGCGCGTTCACTTGCCTGCAGGGGCTGCTGGACGCTCAGGAGCAATCGTCGCAATGCACGGTCGGAGGGACCGGTGTGATAACGGGCCACGACCGCTCCCAGCAGTGCGCATACCCCCAAGGTTGCCACATACCACAGGTCCGCGAAGCGAACGGTTCGGAGAGGAACGGCCATAGCGGGATATCCGCTGCCAGCATGGCCGCAATGTCGGCGGCCCCGAGAACGGCCATCGCAGCAACCAGCCGGCGTGGCGGCCCACGCCAGCGTTCACCCATCAATGCGCCCACGTGCGACAGCACCACTAGAACGATGGCTATGCCCCGTAGCACATCGATGCCGGGGTTGCGAGGCGGAGCCAACCGAGCTTCCACGCTACGCACTCTATTCACCGCCACCCTGTTGCCTCGTCATGTGGTCGATCAGGAACTGCCGCTGCAGCAGCCCGGCGGGACTGTCCGGGATCTGCCGCAGCCACTGGTCGAGCATCAGTTGCCGTTCGCTCTCCGGTTGCTCCTTTGGGGTCTCCGTACCTCCCGCCGCGAGGCTGCCCGCATCGGGACTCTGCGTCTGGCTCGGACTGCTCGGCTGTCGCATGCCACGCGCATTGGCCGCAGCGAATGCCGCATCGCGCCGTGCCTCATCGGTGTCGTCCTTGGAGTTGCCGGCGCGACGCACGGCTGATGCCTGCGGCGCGTTGGGCCGTTGACTGGCGCCGCCCGACCGGTCGGCGCCGGCCTGCGAGCCGTTGGCGCCCATCTGACCGTTGGCGGGTGTTTGCGGGCTGCTGGCGCGTGGCCGTTGCGGCCCGGGCCTGCTCTGCGCTGACTGCTGCCGTTGCCGCAGCGCATGCTCGACCAGATCGCGGTTGTGGCGGATATCTGCATCGGCCGGCGCCAGTTTCAGTGCCGCATCATACGCCGCAAGCGCCGCCTGCAGCTGCCCCGAGCCGGCGAGCGCATTGCCGCGGTTGTATTCAGACTCGGAATCGTTGAAGGGCGCGAGCAGCGCCGCCGCATCACCGTAGCGGCGAGCCTCGAGATAGGCGTAGGCCCGTCGTCGCGGATCCTGAAAGCGGGCGGCCGCCTGCCCCGGCTCGCCGGCGGCGAGCAGCGCCTGGCCCTGTTGGTCCGGCGTCCGCCAGAGGTCGGACCACGCGCTCGGCCAGCCGTCGGCGGATGCGGTTGCACCCATGAATCCGGCGCAGCAGAGTTGCGCCGCGGCGAGGAACAGGAGCCGCATCACAGGCGCTCCGCCATCAGCCAGACAGCGGGCACGCTGAGGAGCAGCGCCAGGGTCAACGGCCAATTGAACCACTCGGCCGCCGGCCGCAGCCACTGGCGGTGCGCGGCAGTCGGCGCGAGCTGGTTGATGCGGTGGTAAACCGCCTGCAGCGCCTGCGGACTGGTGGCGCGGAAATACTCGCCGCCCGTGATGCGCACGATCTCCTGCAAGAGTCCCACGTTGAGCTCGGTGTTGCCGCTGGCGATTCCGAAGAGAGATTGTTTTGCGGCCGCACCGACCCCAATGGTGAAGATGCGCAGGCGCGTCTGGGCTGCAACTCGCGCCGCCGCCAACGGCTGGACGATTCCGGCGTCATTGCCGCCATCGGTGAGCAGAATGAGCACCGACTGCTGCAGGGGAGCGCCGCGCGTACGCTCCTGCTGGCGCAGCTCCTTGATCGCAAGTCCAATGGCATCGCCGATCGCCGTCTGCGGGCCCGCGACTCCGACCTCTGCCTTGTCCAGAAACTGGTGCACGACCGCAATGTCGTTGGTGACCGGCGCCTGCAGATAAGGCCGCGTGCCGAAGAGAATCAGGCCGATCTGGTCGCCGCGGCGCTGCTCGATGAAGCGCCCGGCGACGATCTGCGCAATTTCCAGCCGGCTCGCCCCTCCCATGTCCTCGGTAGCCATCGAGCCCGAGCAGTCAATCGCCAACATGATCTCGCGACCGCGTGCGGGTACCGGCAGCGGCTGCCCCAGCCATTGGGGGCGCATGGCAGCCAGCACCATGAGCGTCCAGACCGCCGTCAATAGCACCAGCGCGCCGCGTGGCCGCCTGGCGGTAACGGCGGAGACCTCCACCGCGGCGGCGAAGGGCAGGTATAGCGCGGCGCCGCTCAGCTGCGCGGTGCGGCGCAGCCTGAGCATGATCCACGGCAGCGGCAGCAGCAGTGCCACCCACGGCCACGCAAGATGGAACATCAGCGCTTCTCAGTTGACCGGGCGGGCCTCCTCGGGAGCATCTTACCCCGGGGGGGCGCCCGGCACCCAATCCCGGGCGCACTGGCAATGCCTCACGACTCCCTGGCTGCGGGCTCGAGCCAGCGTGCCGCCAACGGCGGCACCAGCAGCAAGCTGACAATCGTCGACGACACCAGGCCTCCAAGGATCACCACTGCCATCGGCCCCTCGATCTCGTGGCCGGGCTGGTGCAGCTGGACGGCCACCGGCAGCAGCGCCAGGGCGGTCATGAGCGCGGTCAGCAGTACCGGCGTCAACCGTTCCTCGGAACCGCGCAGCGCGGTCTCAAGCCCCCAAGCCTCGCCTTCCGCATGCACCAGGTGGTTGTAGTGCGACACCAGCAGAATGGTGTTGCGCGCGGCCATACCGAACAGCGCGACGAAGCCAACCATCGCACCCAGAGTCAAGGTCGCACCGGTCAGCGCCGAGGCGGCGACACCGCCGATCAGAGTGCTCGGCAGCACCAACGACACCAACAGCACGTGCCGCGCGTGGCCAAACGCCAGCGCCATCAGCAGCACGATGAGGATGATGGCCGCCGCGGCGTGCAAATAGAGCTGATGCGCCGCGGTGACCTGCTCCGCAGCCGCACCGCCGTAGCGCAGATACACATCGGGCGGCAATCTGACCTGCGCGGCGATCGCGCGCCGCGCGGCCGCGGCGAATCCCGTTTGGTCCGATGTGGTCGGGTTGGCGGTCACCACCTGACGGCGCAGGCCGTCCTCGTGATCGATCAGGCTGCGCCCGGACTCCACCTCGAGGCTCGCGACGGCCGACAACGGCACCACCGCGCCATCGGGGCTGCGCAGCAGCAACGCGCCTACCGCTTGTGGCGAGGCGCCGGCGCCGGCGATGCGCACCGCCACCGGGATGCTGCGATCGGACTGCGCCACCTGGCCTACGATCGTGCCCTGGTAAGCCGCGTTGACCGCCTGCAGCACCTCGCTCGGCTGCAGTCCGTACAGCGCCAGCCGCTCGGGACGCAGTTGCACCTGCAGCTCGGGCTGGCGCAGCGGGACCTCCAGGCTCACCTCGCCCGCGTTCGGCAGCTTCTGCAGTACGGCCTCGATCCGGGCAGCCACCGCGTCATCGGTGTCCAGGTCGCTGCCGAACACACTGACGAAGAAGGGCGCAGTCTCGCCGGAGAGGGTCTCGCCGATGCGCTCGGCGAGCACCGAGTAGGTCTCGGTGAGCTGGTTGGGGAAGTCCGCGGCCACCCTGCGGATCGCAGCGGTAATCTGGCTCGGGCTGTAGCCTGCGGCCGGATTGATGTGGATGTCGAATTCGCTCTCGTTCGGCGCGTCCGGGTCCTGGCCGTTGACGGCGCGGCCGATCTGTTCGGCGACACTCGCCACACCCGGGATCGCCACCAACTGTTGCGACATTCGCCGGCCAACGCGGGTGGTCTCGCGCAGCGAGACGCCGGGGCGCAGAGTGGCGTGGGCGATGAGATAGTTCTCGCGGAAATCCGGCAGCAGTCGCTGGCCGAACAAGGGCAGCAAAATGGCGCCGGCGAGCCCGGTGCCGAGCAACAGCGCCAGGACCATGCGCGGGTGCCCGTACAACCTCTCGATCGTGCGCCGCTGGAAGCGCTTGCACGCGAGCAGGAAGCGCGCCTCGGCCGGCGGCTTGTGCCTGCGCATCAGCACCGCACACAGCGCCGGCGTGGTGCTCATCGCCACCACCAGCGAGATGCCGACTGCAAGCAGAAAGGCCAACGACAACGGGCGGAAGAACGTACCCTGGATACCGGTGAGCATGAAGATGGGCAACAACGCGACGGCTACCGCAGCGGTGGCGTAAAACACGGGCAGTCGTACTTCCAGTGATGCGTCGACGAACAGCTGGCGCGCATCGAGCTCCGCGCCCGCCGCGCCGGCATTGCGCCGCCTGCGCGTGATGTTCTCGACATCGATCACCGCGTCGTCGACAACGACACCGAGGGCAACGACCAGTCCGGCAATCGTCATCGTGTTCAGCGACTCGCCGAAGAGCTCCAGGATCCAAACGGCCGCGAGCAGCGACAGCGGTATCGATGAAAACGAGATCAGCGCGCCGCGCCAGTCGCGCAGAGTCACCAGCAGCAGAATCACCACCAGCACGGCGCCGATCAGCAGCGATGCGCGCAGCCTGACCAGCGCGGTCTCGATGAAGCTCGCCGGCCGCAGCAGCGCCGGATGATAGATCACCCCTGCCTTCTTCAGTGCCGGCGCGAGCTGATTCAACCGCTGCTCGAGCGCCCGGCTCACCGTCAGGGTGTTGGCGCCGTACTGCGTCGAAGTCTCCACCAGAATACCCGGTTGGTCGCCTATGATCGCAGCGCCGAAGCGGGGCGCCGCGGCATCGTGCACGGTGGCGACGTCACCGAGGCGGATCGGCAGGCCGCCGCGAGTCGTGAGCACCGCTTGCGACAGCTCCGCGGGCGTCGCCCCCGGTGCCTGCGCGCGCAACACGATGCGCTGCGATGGCGTCTCGATGTAGCCGCCACCGACCAGCCCGATGGCGCTGCCGGCGGCGCGCACCACATCATCCAGGGTCAACCTGTCGGCGACCAGCTTCTGCGGATCGACCATCACCTGGCGCTCGCGCTCCGCGCCCCCGAACAGCTGTACCTGCGCCACCCCCGGCACGGCCAGGATCTGCGGCTCGATCACCCAGCGCACCAGCCCACGCAGCTCGACCGGTGTCAGCCGGTTACTGGTGAAGCCGAAGTGCAACAGATATTCCATCGACGAGGACAAGGGCGAGAGCAGCGGCGGACCTGCCCCGGCCGGCAGAATGCTGTTGGCCTCCGCCAGCCGCTCCGTGACGACCTGACGCTGTCGGTATGGATCGCCGCGGCGGTCGAACACCACCTGGATCGCCGACAATCCCTGGCTCGATGTAGAGCGCACTGCCGCCACATCCTGGGTGCCGGCCAGCAAGCCCTCGAGCGGCCGTGTGACCAGAGCCTCAACCTGCTGCGCGTCGAGTCCCGGCGCCTCGGTCTGCACCAATACGTGGGGCGGTGCGAAGTCAGGGAACACGTCGAAGCGCGCGTTGAGCAGCGCACCGAAACTTCCGACGGTGATCAGTATCGATAGCGCAGTAACGATGCGCGGATGCGCGAGCGAAGCGCGTACGATGGCGCTGAGCATCAGTCAGTATCGTCGCCGGAGATGTTGCCCAGGCCCTGGAGTGACCACAGCACGCCGGCGCCGCGAACGACGATGCGCTCATCGGGCCGCAGCCCGGTCACCAGCCAACCGTCGCCCAACGGCTGCAGCAGGGTGACCGGCAGCGCAGCGAAACGCGTATCGCCGTCCTTCGTCTTGTCCATCAGCTCCCGGTAGACGTAGGCGCCCTGGTCGCCATAGAGCAGGGCTCCATTCGGCACTACGCATCCGTCGCGATCCTTGCCTGCGAGCGTCACCGGCAAGCGCGCGTTCGCACCCAGTCCAAGAGGAGGAGTCGACATCTGCAGCAACAGGCCCGTGCTCTGCATCTGTGCTGCCGCCTGCGGCAGCGGCCCCAGCACGCGCGCGGGCACCTCGATGCCATCGACATCGACCAGTGCCTGCTGCGGCACGGATCCGAGGCTGTGTCGACCCGGCAGATCGGCACGCAGCAGCAGTTGCCGGCCCGCGGCGAGCTGTGCGAGCAGCCTGGTGCGCTGCGCCTCCGCGAGCTGCGCCAGCGGTCCCCAGCGCAGCACGAACTCAGCCTGCGCCTCGCCCGCACGCGCCCGCGCCTCGATTTGCGCCGCCTCGGCCAGCTGCAACGCCTTCAGCGACGCATCGGCGCCGCGATACAACCCCTGCAGCCGCGCTGTCTCCGCCGCGGCCGCCATCGCGGCCGCCCGCGCGGATTCGGCCCGGCCGGCATCGGCCACCAGCTGCGACGGGTCGAGCACTTCGCCGTAGGCGTCAGTGCGCTGCGGCAGCCTTGCCGGCGATGCGGGGGCAACGAGTATGCCGACGGCGCGCTGCTGCGCCGCGCTGAGAGTCGGCGGCTGATCGCTCCGGCCGGTCGTGGCGGGCGTCTGGTCTTCGCCCGCGCCAGCCGGCAACGAAGGAAAAAGTAGCAGCAGCACGCAGGCCGGCAGCAGCAGGCACTTCAGTGGCGTCATCGCTGAACTCCGATACTGAATTCTCAGCGGCTGGAAGTTGCGAAATCCTAACAGAGCAAGCGCGAACATGCGTCGCGGCGCGCGCCGCCCCCGGACGACTGCCCGAAGAATGGAACAACACCCGCGATCTGTTCCAGCAAAGGACCTGGATGCGCTTTTCGACTTGTAACTGCAGTATAGTTCTTCGATGGTCATCCGAGCGAGGACGGCCGTCCGAGGGTTCCTGATGCTGGTATGCGCAGGCCAGCTCGCTGCCTGCGCCCACTTTCAGGCCAAGCCCCTGTCCCCGGACGCCAGCATCTCCGGCTTCGAAGGGCGCGCGCTCGAGGCGCCCGGACTGCGCAGCTTTCTGGCGGCCAATCACGTCACGCCACCGGCCCCGGGCGCCGCCTGGAGCCTCAAAACGCTGACGCTCACGGCGTTCTATTACGAGCCCGCGCTAGCGGAAGAGCGCGCACACCTGCTCGCCGCGCAGGCCGCCGAGCTCACCGCGAGTGAACGGCCGAACCCGTCGCTTGCGATCACACCCGCTCATGACGCCGTCGTTCCCGGCGCGCTCCACCCCTGGATCGTGCCTGTCTCCCTCGACTGGCCCATCGAGACTGCCGGCAAGCGTGGTTACCGGGTCGCGCAAGCGCAACACCTGGCCGCAGCGGCGCGCTGGGACCTGGTCGGCGCAGTCTGGCGGGTGCGCAGTCGAGTGCGGACCGCACTCCTCGAGCTCTACGCCGCGCGCCGATCCGAGTCGCTCGTGGCGCGCGAGGAGTCGACACGGCGGCAAGTCCTCCATCTGCTCGAAGGTCAGCTCGCGGCCGGGAGCGTCTCGAGTTACGAGGTGGCGCGAGCGCGCATCGAGTTGGATCGTGCGATCCTCGCGCGGCAGGCGGCGGCGAGTCAATCGCGGCAAGCGCGCATCGCGCTCGCCGGCGCCCTGGGAGTGCCGCTGCGCGCCCTCGCTGGCGCGCGATTCTCATTCAACGATCTGCGCACCTTGCCGCTCGAGCTAACCCGTCCGCAGGTGAGGCAACGCGCCCTGCTCGAGCGCGCCGATGTCCGCGCCGCTCTCGCGCGCTACGCGGCCAGCCAGTCGGCGCTGCAGCTGCAGATCGCGCGTCAGTGGCCGGATGTCGATCTCGGACCGGGTTTCGCCTGGAACGAGCAGCTCGCCGGCGACAGGGAGTGGGAGCTCGGGCTCTCCCTGCCGCTGCCGATACGCAACCGCAACCAGGGCCCGATCGCCGAGGCCAAGGCGGAGCGCGCACTTGCCGCCGCGCACTTCCTGACGGTGCAGACTACCGCCATGACGCAGATCGACGGCGCGCTCGCCGCCTACGAATCGGCCCGCGCGCAGCTCTTCAGCGCCGATGCCCTGCTCGCCGATCTCGAGCACCAGCTGCAGGCCGCCCAGGCGCAGGTCACAGCCGGCGAGCTGCAGCCGCTCGACCTCGGGGACGCTCGCTTGGCCTACGAGGCCGGCGCGGCGAGCCGACTCGACGCACAGGTGCGCGCGCAGCAGGCGCTGGGACGACTCGAGGACGGCATGCAGAGCCCCCTCACCCTCGCGGCCGCCACTGCTGTCAGGTGATTCAGGCGAATCCGGGCGGCCGGTCGTCCTCCACGCCGAGCGCATGCTCCAGCGCCAACCCGACACGGCCGATCGTTCCCTCATCAAACAGCCGCCCGATCAGAGTGACGCTTTGTGGCACGCGGCGGGGCGAATCGAAGCGCGGCAACGGTCGCCGCGGGTCCGGAGCCCAGTCGCTGCGGGCCTCCGTCACCTCGATGTACCCTGCCCGCAAGGTCAACGACGGATAGCCGGTGAAATTGCCGATGGTCAGCATCTCATCGCGCAGCGAGGGCACCAGCAGCAGATCGACCTGCGAGAAGAGCTTGTCCATCTCCTGCGCCACGGCGCGGCGGAAGCGATCGGCCTGCACGAAGTCGACGGCGGATATGAAGCGCGATTGGCGGAACGTGTTGGGCCATGCATCGGGCGTTTGTACCCGCAGTTGATCGACCTTGCCGCTGAGCGTCAGCTCCTCGAAAGCCGCAGCCGACTCGGCGAACAAAATGGCGTTCAGCGAATCGTAGGGCCAGTCGGGCAGGGTCACAGGGACCGTCTCGAGACCGAGTGACTGCAGTTGCTGCAGCGCGTGCCGGTCGACTTCCGTCGCCTCACTCTGCCAGCGGGGGAAATACCCGACGCGCAAGCCTCTGACGCTGGCGCGCGCATCGAAATCGAGAACGCTCGGCACGCTGGAGAGGTCACCGGGGTCCGGGCCGGAGATCGCCCGCAGCACCAGCAGCGTGTCTTCGACACTGCGCGTGATCGGCCCGAGCTTATCGAGCGACCAGCAGAGTGTCATCGCTCCGGTCCGCGGCACTCGCCCGAAGGTCGGGCGCAAGCCGCACACTCCGCAACGGGTGCTGGGATCGATGATGCTGCCCTCGGTCTCGCTGCCGATCGAGAATCCAACCAGGCCGGCCGCGGTCGCCGCGCCGGGGCCCGCGCTCGAGCCGCCCGAGCCCTCCTCCAGCAGCCACGGATTCATCGTTTGGCCGCCGAACCAGATATCGTTCAACGCCAGCGCGCCCATGCTGAGCTTCGCGATGAGCACGGCGCCTGCCGCATGCAGGCGCTGCACGACGGCCGCATCCGCCGCGGGCACGCGATTCTTGAAAGGCTCGGCGCCATAGGTGGTACGGATGCCGGCGGTATCCAGGAGGTCCTTGCCTCCCCAGGGAATACCGTGCAGCGGCCCGCGGTAGTGGCCCGCTGCGATCTCCTGGTCCGCCCGCCTCGCCTGCTCGAGGGCGAGGTCGTGGGTGACGGTGATGACGCATTTCAAACGGGGATCGAAGGTCTGAATGCGCTGCAGGTAGAGCCTGGTCAGCCGCTCCGACTTGAGTTGCCGCAACTGCACCCAGCGGGCGAGCTTCCAGAGCGGCGCAAAGGCGATATCGGCGTCGCTGGCCGGCAGCGGACCGGGGTCCCGGCCGCTGCCGACGAACTGATCCGGCCGGTGTGTTGGACCACTTCCGGACAGCACCGGATTCCAGCGCGAGTACGGTGCCAGTCCTGGCTCGAGGTCGACCCTGCGCGGACCGGTCCGCCGCTCATAGATCGGAGCCATGCTGACGCGCCAGTTCGATGCAGCCTGCGCACGGTCGGCGGGGGTCAGCTGCACCCGCACCAGTTTTTCAGCCTCGGCGATGGTGGCCGCGGTCACCTTTGGCCCGACGCCGCTCGCCGTCCCGAACACCGGTGGTGAGCCCGACGGCAGGCTACCGGGGGGTGCCGTGTGCTTGGTGGCGGCTGGTGAGCGGCTGACACCCGCCCCGACCAACGCGGCGGAGGAGACCAGGAACTCGCGGCGGGATTTCGACATGGCTTGCCCCATCGTTGACGAGGCTCACGATTCTACAGCTCACACGGCCTGGCCCCGCACTGATCGCTGCGCGACGGCGGCGGCAAGCCGCTCGAGAATGTTGACCGTCGCCGGCCAGTCGATGCATCCGTCGGTGATGCTCTGGCCATGGCGCAGAGGCCGGCCGGGAACCAGGTCCTGCCGTCCCGCGACCAGGTTGCTCTCGATCATGACGCCGCCGATGCGCCGGTCCCCCGCTTCGATCTGTCCGGCGATGTCCTCGACCACGACCGGCTGGCGCTCCGGACGCTTGCCGCTGTTGCCGTGGCTCGCATCGATCATGACTCGGGTGGTGATCCCGCCAGCCGTCATCTCGCGACAGGCCGCCGCGACACCGGCGGCATCGTAATTGGGACTTCTTCCGCCCCGCAGGATTAGGTGGCAGTCGGCATTGCCGGCGGTCGCCGCGATCGCGCTGCGGCCCTGTTTGGTGACGGCGAGAAAGTGATGCGGGTGCGAAGCCGCGCGCACCGCATCCACGGCCACCTGCACGTTGCCGTCGGTTCCGTTCTTGAAGCCGATCGGACAGGAGAGCCCCGAGGCAAGCTCGCGGTGAACCTGGCTCTCGGTGGTGCGCGCGCCGACGGCACCCCAGGCAACCAGGTCCGCAATGTACTGCGGCGTGATGATGTCGAGGAACTCGCATCCGGCCGGCAATCCAAGCTCGTTGATGTCGACCAGCAGCCCGCGCGCCAGCCGCAGACCCTCGTTGATGCGGAAGCTGCCGTCGAGATCCGGATCGTTGATCAGGCCCTTCCAACCAACGGTCGTGCGCGGCTTCTCGAAATAGACGCGCATGATGACCTCGAGCTCGCCGCAGAACCTCGTGCGCTCGCGTTTGAGGCGGTCCGCATACTCGAGCGCAGCGCTTACGTCGTGTATTGAACAGGGTCCAATTACCACGGCAATCCGCTCGTCACGCCCGTGCACGATCTTCTGCAGGGCGCGCCGAGCGCCGCTCACGGTCGCAGCCGCGCGGTCGGTACAAGGACGCTCGCGGATCACCTCCTCGGGCGTCGCGAGCTCAGTCATCCCGCGGATGCGCAGGTCGTCAGTCTGGGAATGCATGATCGTCTCCGGTTTTGCGAGTCCCCGCGGCCAAAAAAAAACCGCCAGGGGTCTGGCGGTTTTTCGGGTGTTCGTCGCGACTACTTCAGGAACTCGATAACAGCCCGCCAACCGCCTGGGGATGCGGCCAATAGGACCAAAAGTACGCGCGGCGATTGCAGCGGGACTCGAGCATGGACCTATTCATAGCATGACGGGCGCCTGAGCGGCAAGGCGCGCGACTCCGACTGGCGACATCGTGTTTGATGTCGGCCGCCGAGGATCCGGCACGGTTAATGCAAGGTGGCGCCTAGGGCGCGGCATTGGAATGCGCTCGCGGCCTCGGTGCCGCGACCGGAGGTGCGGTGATGGACTCCGATGGGAAGCCCAACAGTCCCGCCGTGAAAAGCGGCCCAATGGCTTTGATTCTGGTTGTGGATGATGACCCCGATATCCTCGCCACCCTGCAGGCCTTGCTGTCGATCCTGGGATTCGACGTCGCAACCGCCCGCAGCGCGCCGGAGGCCCTGAGGAGTATCGAGCAACGGCGACCCGATCTCATCATCACCGACTGCGAGATGCCGCGGATGAGCGGACTGGCGCTCTGCCGAGAGCTGCGGGAGCATGATCAGACCGCCGACATCCCCCTGGTCCTCTACACTGGGAAGGAGCTGCCCGACGGCAGCCCCCAGCCCTATGACCGCAGCATTGCAAAAACTGCCGGCGTGGATGCAATTCTCGGCACTATCCACGCCCTGCTCGGCAAGTCCGCGCAGCGCCGTTGATCGCCTGCGGTTGTCTTCTTTGAGTGACTTTACATATTATGGCCCCGAGACTCGTGCACCAGGAGAGGGCCGCAGCGTTAATCACGTTCGTGCGGCCATGGAATTGAAATGATTCGCATGCTGGTTCTCGAGGATGATGCGGCGGCGGCCGAGTCATCCTGCCGATTGCTGCAACACGCCGGTATCGACTGCGCGTTCGAGCGCGTGGAGAGCGAGGCCGAGTTTCGCCTCGCGCTCGGGCGCTCCCCCGACGTGATCATCTCCGACTCCAAGGTCCCGGGCTTCGAGGGCCTGTCGGCACTCGCCATCGTGCAGGCGGAATCTCCGGGCACGCCCTTCATCTTCGTCAGCGGCAACCCCGACCCCTCGGCGGCCCAGGTGGCCCGGGAGCGCGGTGCCACGGCATTCGTCGCCAAAGACGAGCTCAATCGTCTCGTGGGCGTCGTCAGTTCGGTGCTCGACGCACGCAAAGGGGCGGCGCTCGAGCGTCACCCCGAGCGCCGCAAGAACGAGACGGCTACCGATGCCAGCAGCACCGCCAGCTATCTCATCGAGCGGCAGGGGATTCTTGATCGCGCCCTGAAGCATGAAGACCGGTCGGTCCTGTCGAACGTCCTGCGGCGGCATCCACCCATACCGGTGGCGCTGCTCGCGCTCGGCTCGCACGAGGTACGCGAGCGCTTCGTCAAGTGGCTGCTGAATGCCAACATCGAGGTCGAGCCCGTCGATTCGACGACGGAAGCGCTCACGAGCCTGGAAGCACGCACCTACGCCCTCCTCTTCACCGACCGTCTGGATCTCGTGCAGGCGATGCGCCAGCTGCACGCGGGCTCAGCGACACACGTGGTTTATGTCGACGTCGACGGTACGGCGGATATGCGCGAAGCGCTCAGCCGGGGAGCCAATGACAGCATGCCGGCGGAAGCCGGCGGCGAGGAGTTCTGGGCTCACCTGACGACGGCGCGCCGCATCGCGAGTCTCTCGGCCGCGCTGCAGTTGGCGCTCACTGACAACCGCATCCTATCGACCATCGACGAGCTGACGCGCTGCGGCAGCCGTCGCTTCTTCGAGCACGAGTTCCCGCGCGAGGTGGAGCGCGCGACGCGCTTGCGGCGCCCGCTCTCGCTGATCATGTGCGATATCGACCACTTCAAGATGGTCAACGATTCGCACGGCCACGCGGTAGGTGACGAGGTGTTGCGCGAATTCGCCTCTCACCTCACGGACGGGTTGCGTCTGGGAGAGGATTGGGTGGCGCGCATCGGCGGTGAGGAATTTGCGATCGTTTTGCCCGAGGTTGCGATATCCAAGGCACTGCTGGTTGCGCGGCGCTTGTGCGAGCTCCTCAGTCAGACGCCTTGTCCCACCGCAGCAGGACCTTTGCGCGTCACGGGAAGCTTTGGAATCGCAGGCTTTGAGCCCCATCGGGGCGACCAGCACGTGTCACCCCGCATCCTCACGCGTGCCGCCGACGCCGCGCTCTATGAGAGCAAGCGGACGGGGCGCAACCGCGTCACAGTCGCTTAAGCGAAGGGCCGCGCAACTTCCTGCATTGCGCGGCCCCTCCGCTGTGGTCAATGACCGAAGCGGCCTGTCACCAGCACCGTCACCGGGTCGGAAGCGATTCCGCTCGCCACGACCTGTAGCTGGCTCAGGCCAGACTCCTGACCCGCCGGCACGTCGAACTGTGTCCAGGAGATGTTGTTGGAGGCAACCGCCACGCTGAAGCCGTGAGTGCGGCTGTAGAAGACATGTCCGGTCCGCAGATTGGTGATGCGCACGAGCGGGAAATTGGTGTTGCCCTGCGCGTCATCGCCATAGGCGGCGCCCTGCGACATGCCGCCCATGCGGATGCCAGCCAGGGAATAGGATTGCCCGGGAGCCAGCACCGGCGAGGTGAATACCACCACCGGCCTCCACTTCGGCTCGGGCCGGCCGACCGGGGTGTAGATCTCGATGTCGTTCGAGAAATCGGTGAGCAGGATCTGCCCCGTCGGTAACACGAGCATGTTGCCGAAATACGAGGCATCGGTCGGCGCATTGGGCGTCGCCGGCGCCGGGTTCAGCTTGTGCCCGTCCCATTCGAAGAAGCTCGACGGCGTGTCGCCGAACCCCGGGCTCACCATCAGCAGCACATTGCCATTGGGCTCCAGCGCCGCCGGCGCATCGGCCGCGTCGTTCTGACCGGGAAACTGCGGGCCGGGACGCCACCTTCCCCGATTGCTGTCATAAATGGCCGTGTTGCCCGGGCCGCACGAATTCGCGCCTTCGTAGAACACCGTCCCGTCGGGCCGCAGCACGCCGGGGCCGAGCTCGAACGTGGCGACACTCTCGCCGCCGCACGCCGCGGCGGAATCCCACAACTGCACGATGGTGCTGCCGGCGGATGACCACGTCCCGCTCCAGGGATTGTAGGCCTCGGAATTGGTGCCGGTCGGGATGTAGGGGAACGGGGCGATAGGCACGTATGCATCAACGTCCAGGACGTCGCCGTTGGGCAGCAGTGTCCAGCCCTCCTCGTCATTCGGATCGAACTTGCCTGCGCCGGTCGGCGTCCAGGTGAGGGTCCGCGGGTTCAACAGCGCCGTCTGGTCGCTGCAGCAGTTGGCCTGCAAGTAGGTGCCGTCCGCGAGCACGATGCTCTGCGCATCGCCGATCGTCGTCCAGCCGCTGGGAGGCGCAATCGAGGTCCAGGCATTGGCTACCGGGTCGTAGATGGCTCCGAGGTTGGTCCATGTCGGAATGCAGGCCGCCGTCGTGACATTACCGAAGTTGATACACAGGTACTCGCCTCCCTCGATGACCATCCGCCCGTCGGGCAGTACCTCGGTGGAGTGGTAGAGAGGGTTGTAAGGAGCGAGGGCGATCTGCGTCCACGTGCCATTCACGTAGCTACCGTTCTGATCCGGGGTGAGCCGATACCAATCGTTGTAGCCGGCGTCCTGTACGAGCACGCTGCCATCACTGAGCAGAATCGGGTTGCCGATGCCGTCGAAGAGACTGATCTGGTTACTGAGCGGCGTCCAGCTACCGGTCGCGCCGCCGGTTCCACCCGCTCCCGCTGGCAAGGCGCGGGCAGCGAGCGCATGCGTGGCCCCCGGTGGGTGGCCGACGGCGTGCGGCAGCGGCTTCAGAAGCTGCGCCCGCGCCAGCGCGGGCAACAGGAAAAGCGCGATCAGTGCCGGCGCGGACAGCCATCCACGACGGCCAAGACCGATGGAATGCGGGTACATGAAGCCTCCTCCAGCGAGATATTCTTGTTCGGATGTCAGAGGCGACGCACCGCCCGGAGGCAGGCATGCCCAAGTCCACGGGATCAAGGCAAGAACGGCGAACGGTCGCGAATTACTCTTCTTAGCGCTGTGTTGTTGTTATGAGCTTGCGCAGGACATAAGTCAAGGCTTTGCCGTGCAAAGCCTCGACTTCAGCGCGGCGATATACGCGGGTCTGCGGGTCTGCGCCGGCTGCGCGCGCGGCGCGCACCGGCAAGGAATCGGCCGCCGGCGAGGTGTCAGCGATTGCCGCCGAACATATCGCGCAACACGGCGCCGGCGATTCCGCCGGCGACACCGCTCTGCACACTCTGCCGCGACTCGCCGCCCAGATAGGGAGCGACCGCGTGCGCGAGATTCGGTATCGTCAGCGTCTGCAGCCAGACTTTGCCGGGGCCGGTCAGGCGCGCCACGAAGAGGCCATCGCCGCCGAAGATCGCGTTGGCAAAGCCGCGCATGAAAGTGACATCGAAGTTCACGCTGTCCTGGAACATACCGATGTGCCCGGGATGCACCTGCAACGTCTCGCCCGCCGCGAGGTCGTAGGTTACCACCTCGCCGCCGAGCTCCACCCAGGCGGTGCAGGGACCGCTCAGACGCTGCAACAGGAAGCCGTCGCCGCCGAAGATGCCGGCGCCGAGCGAGCGCTGGAATCCGGTTGCGAGCTGCAGTCCCTCGGTGCCGCAGAGAAAGCCGTGGCGATGAATGAGATACGAATGTCCGGCCGGCACATCGACCTGCATGATCGCGCCGGGGATCTTGGCGGCGAAGGCGATGACCCCACGGCCCGATGGCGCCGAATATTCGGTCATGAAGAGCCCGCCGCCGGAGAGGGCGCGGCCGATCGCGCCCCAGACGCCGCGCGCTCCCGCGGTATAGGTGGTGGTGCGCATCTGTACGCCGTCTGTCATCCAGGAGAACTCGCCCGGCTCGGCGACGATACGGTCGTTCGGCTCGAGGCCGATCTCGAGCACGGGCATCGTGGTGCCCCGGATCTGGGATTTCATGCGCCTCTCTCCCGGATACTGCAGGCACGAGAATAGCGCAGCTGACCGCGAACTTCCCATAACAGTATACTGGTATCGATACCAGATCTCATCCGGCAACACCACGACTGGAGTCGCTGCATGCGCCCTCGATCGCGAACGCTTCTGGCGATGGCCCTGTGCATCGCGCCACTGCACGCCCTGGTGGCGTTCGGCGCCGGCCTGACGCTAAAGGTCACGGACAGCGGCTACCTCGATGCTCCGGGTGTCAGCGTTATGCTGTATGACGACAACTACAGCCCGATCTTTTTCGACCAGAAGGATGCCGCGCTGCAGATCATCCTTCACGGGCAGCGCATCGCCACCAATGGCAGCCTGCGTCTCGTGCCCACGCCGGAGCAATGGGACGAGATTCCGCACCTCATCACCCGCCAGGCGGACAAGCAGCATGACCGGCTCACCGCCGCCGTCTCCTATCCCGCATACCATCTCGACTACCACGTCGCGGTTGCCGCCGAGCCCGGTGGCATGCGGGTGAGCGTGAACCTCGACAAACCGCTGCCGGCGACACTCGTCGGGCGGGCCGGCTTCAATCTGGAGCTCCTGCCGTCCATTTATGCCGACAAGGCATACGCGATCGATGACGAGGCGTTCGGCGTGTTCCCGCGGACGCCCGAGAGCCGGATGACCGTGGTGCCGCCGAAACCCGGCGACCCGAAGAGTCTGTGGTACGTGGAGCAGTGGCACCACGACAAGGGCTACACCCAGCCTCTGCCGTTCGCCACGGGCAAGAGCATCACGATGGCCGTGGACGATCCGCTCGATCGCATCAGCGTGACCTCGGAGACCGGCCCCCTCCTCCTCTATGACGGGCGCAACGAGGCGCAGAATGGCTGGTTCGTACTGCGCACGCTGATTCCCGCGGGGAAGACGCAAGGCGCGGTGGTATGGCACATCCGCCCGGGCTATATCCCCGGCTGGACACGCCCGCCCATGATTGCGCACAGCCAGGCCGGATATGCCGCCGCCTTCCCGAAGGTGGCCGTGATCGAGCTCGACCCGGGATTCAAGGCGCCGGGGACCGCCGCGGTGCTGCGGCTTGCGGACGATGGTACTTACCGCAAGGTGTTCGAAGGTCCGATATCGACACCTGCGCATTGGCTGCGCTACGACTATGCCAAGTTCGACTTCTCACAGGTGAAGGAGCCCGGCCTGTACGCACTCGAATACGCGGGGCAGCGTACGAACGTGTTCCCCATCGCCCGCAATGTCTACAGCGACACCTGGCAAACCACGCTCGACGGATTTCTCGCCGTGCAAATGGATCACGTGTCGGTGCGCGATGCCTATCGCGTGTGGCACGGAATCGCGCACCTGAGCGATGCTTTGCAGGCGCCTCCGAACATAACTCACTTCGACGGCTATTGGATGGGTCCCGACACCGAGTCTCCCTACAGACCCGGGCAGCACATCCCGGGGCTCAATGTCGGCGGCTGGTTCGACGCCGGGGATTTCGACAACGATGCCTTCGGCCAGTACGGAACCATTCTGAACCTCGCTCTGGCCTATGACAGCTTCCATATGAAGTGGGACGAGCTGTCAGTCAACGAGAAGGCGCGCTCGGTCGAGATGCACCGTCCGGACGGCGTCCCGGATGTCGTCCAACAAGTCGAGCACGGCGTCCTACAAACGCTCGCGCAGATTCGCGCGGTGGGACATCCATTCACGGGCCTCCAATCGCCCTATCTGAAGTGGTACACGTTCATCGGCGATGGCGCATCTCAGACCGGTGCGTACTCCAATAACCCCGACCCCCGATGGGCATGGACCATGACTTCCACGAGCATGGAATACGGTGCCGCGGCCTCGTTGGCGGCCGCATCGCGCACCTTGAAGGGCTGGAACGACCCGCTCGCGAAGCAGTGTCTCGATGCGGCCGTGGCGCTGTGGAATCAGGCCGAGAGCCACCCCGTGCAGGGAAAATTCCCGCCCCACGTCGAAGGTGAGCGGGGATACCGGGAGTTCGGCCTGGGCACGCCGGAGTGGTCGGCCGCCGTGGAGCTGACGCTGGCGACCCGTGGCGCGCAGCCCTACAAGGCGCGGGTCGAGAAGCTCTTCCCGTCGCGCCCGCAGCAGATCGCCTTCGGCGGCTGGTCGGCCGTGCGCGTCCTTCCCTACCTGGACGCCGCTTATCGCACCCGGCTCGAGGCGACGGTCAAGGCCTTCGTTCCGCAGTTGAACCGGTACCTGGCGAGCACTCCCTTCGGCGTGCCTGCCTCCCTCGGCGGCTGGGGTGGCTCAGCCGTGGTGGCGGAGTTCGGCGCGCAGATGTATTTCCTTCACCAGGCGTTTCCCGATCTCGTCGGTCCGCAATACACTCTGCGGGCCGCGAACTACCTGCTCGGCATGCATCCGGTGTCGAGCGTTTCGTACATATCGGGAATCGGCGCGCAGTCAAAGCTGCAGGGTTATGGCAACAATCGCGCCGACGACACCTTCGTGCCCGGCGGCATGATCCCCGGCTACATCGTCATCAAGCCGGACTTCCCGGAATGCATCACCGACTTCGGCTTTCTCTGGTTCGAGGACGAATACACCGTGGACGCGGCGGCGACCTGGGTCCTGGAAGCCAACGCGGCGGATGCCATCGTGCAGCAGGGAGCGCGCTAATCCGCGCTGAACCAGCGCAGCACCCGTAGCGCGCGCAGTGTGTTCCACCGGCTCGGCCGGCCCTCACCCGCGTCCGTCTCGATCGGCATCCTTCCAGGGTATCGGGTCTCCAACAGCCAGATGCCGTCGGCATTGCGCTTCGCGGCAACCAGCTCGATGGCCGCCGTCAGCCGCTCATCGGGCGCGGCGCCGGCGCGGCGCAGGTAATCGAGCGCCCGCAGCACGTCGTAATGCCACCATGTCGGAAAGGCAAAGCGCGTCCAGTCCGCACCGCCCTTCCGATCGCGTTGGATGATCTCTGCCGTCGAGCGGCGGCGAAAGAGCCGGCGCTCGAGCAGATACTCCTGCCCACGCAGACGCGCCTCGGTGACGGAGCGGCCAACGCCTCCGGCGAGCTCATACTCCAGCAGCGCTTCCAGCACGCAAATGGTCGTGTTGAACGATGACCTTGTCGAGACGTTGGGCGCATCGCAGTTCCAACCGCCATCGGCAAGCTGCTCGCCGAGTAGCCGGGCAATCAGGCTGCCGACATCCTGGCGGAAATACGCGCCGGCCGCCGCCACCTGACCATTGATGCACGGCTCCACTTCGCCTGCGAAGAAGGGATTACGGTCCGCCTCGGCCGGGCCGCACCCCTGCCACGTGACGCCATCGCGCACGAGGACGAGAGCCCTTCGCGCCGCACCGCTCTCGGGGTCGAGCCCCATTTCCCGCAGCAGCGTGAGCACGTGCATGGTGGAGTCCCATCCCCGATTCCAGGCCGCGCCGCCCCACCGGCCATCGGCCGATTGCAGCGCCAACAGCCGCTCGCACCCACCCTCGGTGGCAAGCTTGGCGCGCTGCGCGGCGACCTCATCCTGCGGCGCGCCCATCAAGTCGCGCATCGCCTGCCAGCGAATGGCAGGGTCCGCGTCGAGAAGCCAGCGGATTACACTCACATCCCCATTCACACCGGACCTCAACTACGCCTGCGGCTCGAAAATCGCGTAAAACTTGCTGCATTCCTCGTGCACGGTCCAGGTCCCCTCGAATCCCGCGGGCACTACGAACGCATCGCCAACGGCGAACGACTGCCGCTCCCCTGTCACACTCTCAATGGTCACTCGCCCTGCGATGATGACGCAGAGCTCATTCTCCGTATAACGCACGCGCCACTTGCCGGGACTGGAAGACCAGCGTCCGCAGAAGAATTGGCTACTGGGATCGGTGAAGACGTTCCACACCCGATGCAGCGGTTGGCCCTGCAAAATGCGATCCGGCGCCGGACCACACTCTTCCCAGGCGACAGGCCCGTCCAGGCGCACGATGGCCAGGGTCATGACACTTCACTCCGGGTCGGCGGCTTCATGGTGTGCCCACGACTTCCACCAGGTCGCTCACCGGCCGTGGCAGGTTCGTCCCGCTGCCGCTCGCGCTGAGGCGATGCGCGGCATCGTCCCAGTGCAGATGGGTCATATGGCCTTTGCCACGCTGATAGTCGTAGCTGACACCGTCATCGTCATAGAGATCGAAATCCGTGTTGCGGCCTGGATACACCTTGATTCGCTCGATGGACTGCGCCGTGGCCGTGCTTGGCACTACCGTCCCCAGCGGCAGGATCGAGCCCGCACGCACGAACACCGGGATGCGGTCGATCGGCGCATCGACGAGGATCGTCCGCCCACCCGACACCCGGGCGTTGGTCCAATAGTCGTACCAGTCCGTGCCAGCGGGCAGATAGACCCGCTTGCGGACCTGCCCCTGACGTGTCACGGGTGCCACCAGCAGATCGGGCCCGAACATGTACTCGTTGCCGATCGTCGCGACCCTCGGGTCGCGCGGGAAGTCCATCCACAGCGCCCGCATGAATGGGGCGCCGGTGCGGTAGGTGTGCCAGGCGAGCGAGTAGACGTAGGGAATCAGTTGATAGCGCAGGCGATCGTAGCGGGCGAGGATCGTCTCGGCCTGCGGGCCGTAGGCCCAGATCTCCGTATGCTTGCGCTCGCCATGAATGCGCAGGATCGGCAGGAAGGTGCCGTACTCGAACCAGCGTGTGAAGAGCTCAGGATAGTCATCGTCACCGCCGACGACGTCGCGCGCAGCCGTCGGATCGATCAGCGGCGGCTGCACGGCGGAGGAAGTGCGCGGCAACGGTTGCCAGCCGCCGATATCGTTACCCCAATAGGCGATGCCCGATGCGGTCATGTCGAGGCCGGTTGGAATCTGGTGCCTGAGCGCCTCCCAGGAGGGATCGATGTCGGATGACCAGAAGATGGCCCCCGTCCGCTGTGAGCCCAGATACGCCGCACGCGCCAGGATGAGGACACGTCGCGTGGGACGATAGTGGCGCAGCCGCTGCGACATACCGCCGACGTACAACAGGGGAAATACGTTGTGATAGCGGTCGCCGGAGCCGATCTTGAAGAAGAATCCGTCGGGGACCAGGTCCGGCTCCGTCTCATCGAGCCACAGGTAGTCGAAGCCGTGCGCGAGGATGTTGTCGCGCACGTGGCTGAAGAACCAGTCGAGTGCCAGAGGATTGGTGGCATCGATCAGCGCGCCGGCCCGATCGGAGCGAAACGGCAGCCCGTCCTGGGTCCTGCCGTCCTTGTCATGGAGAAAGAACCCCTTGCTGTCGAGCTCGTTGAAATAGCGCGAGTCGCGCTCGAAGCGCGGCCAGACGGAGATCAGCGACCGCATGCCGAGCGCGTGCAGCTCGCGGTTCATCGCATCCGGATCCGGGAATGAGGCCGGATCGATGTCGAGCTGGCCCATGCGCGTCCAGTAGAACCAATCGATCACCATGATGTCGAGCGGATAGCCCTTGCGACGATAGGTGCGCGCGACAGCGAGGACTTCCTGTTGACTCGCATAGCGGGCCTTGGACTGAATCAGGCCGAAGGCGGCCTTGGGCGGAATGGGCGTGCGGCCGGTGAGCTCTGCGTACCCGCTGTAGAGCGCATCGGCATCATCGCCGATGATGACAAAGAACGAGACGCGCTCGCCCACCTCTGATTGCCAAAGCGTGTGTCCGTTGACGCCCGGGTAGACGTGGGTATCCGAGGAGTTGTCCCAGACAATTCCGTAGCCGCGGCTCGAGACCATGAAAGGCACACAGACAGTCTCACCATGCGGGTCGTCGTAGAAGTGCTTGCAGTCGATCGTGCGGCCACGCAGATCGAGGATTCCCTCCTGATTCTGTCCGAGGCCATAGAAGTGCTCGTCGCGTGGCGCGGCGAAGCTGGCACCGACCTGGAAGGTACGCTCACCGTTGACGGTATGAGGCGCCATTTGCCAGCCAGTCATGGCCAGCACGGTCTCGCCGCGCGCGTTTCTGATCTCGAGCGTCACGGGCGGCAGCGACGGCGCGAAGTAATGCTCGCCGACAGTTGGGGCGCCGGGCAGCGGCTGCGGATCGACGTGCAGCTGCAGGGCGCCGGAGCGGAAATCGTCTCCTTGCGCGTTCACGGTATGCTCGAAGCCGTGGGAATCAGCGCCCGCAGTGAACCCGTAGCCTGGGGCTGCCGCCGCGGTCGCATAGTCGGTGGCAATCGTGATACGCACGATATTGGCTGCATACGGCTCGACAGCCACGAAGGCGCCATTACGGCTGAGCACGACCGGCGCCGCGAGACAACGGCTGCAAAAGAGGAGTACGGCGAGACACGCTAGGTGACCCGCGGGTGCCAAGGGTCGTTGCCGATGGTCGCTCAAATGCCGCCCCTTTTTTTAATGCCGCCGCCGGTGGCATCGCCGGCCATTATTGGTGCACTCGGAGCCAGGGACAAATAAGTCTCCCGTCTTACCGTATACGAGCCTTTGTATACGCTGCCGCGTGCGACCAGGCAGGCAGCGGCACCACGGACGACAGCCGGAAGCTCGCGGACGAATCGCCCACCCACACCCGATAGGTGCCTGCCGCGCGCTGCCAGCGCTCCTGAGACTCATCGAACACCGCCAGCAACCGCGGGTCGATGCGAATCGACAACGCTGCCGAGCCACCGGGCTGCAGGCTGACCTGCGACCAGCCCCCCAGTCGTCGCGGCGCTTCCCAACCGCCGGCCACGGGCCCCACATACACCTGTGGCAGCGCTGTGCCGCGCCGGCCTCCGATGTTGGTGACGGTAAGTGAGACAGTCAGTTGTCCTCCCGCGACGCGCGAGCGCAGGCCGGTGTAGCGAAAACGTGTGTAGCTGAGTCCGTAGCCGAACGGAAAAAGCGGCTGCAACCCGCGTCTCTGGAACCACTTGTAACCTACCGCGGCCCCCGCCGAGTAAGCGACACTGAAAGGTTGTCGATCGGGCAGCCCCCTGCCCGGCAACGTGGCATCGGGTAGCTGGCTGAGCGCCGCAGGGAAGGTCACCGGCAGACGGCCTGACGGGTCGACGCCGCCAAAGAGCACCCTGGCGATCGCCGGACCACCGCCGCTGCCCGGATACCATGCCTCGAGCACGGCGGCGACCTTGCTCAGCCAGGGCATCAGAACCGCGCCGTTGGTCTCCAGAACCACCACGGTGTGCGGATTGGCCGCCGCAACCGCTGCAATCAGCCGGTCCTGCTCGCCGTCAAGAGTCAGCGGCACATCCAGACTTTCGGCGGCCCACTGGGTGGCGAAAATGATGACCCGGTCGGCGTGGGCAGCCTGCCGCGCGGCGGCGGTGATGTCCGCTCCGTCCAGATAGCGGATGTTGGTTTGTGGCGCCTGCCCCATGATGGCGGCAACGGGTGCCGAGGGCAGATACACCTCCGGACCCGGCCAGCCGGCGGATGTCGGCGCCGGCACCGCATTGCCGCCCACCGGGAAGACGGTCGAGGAGCCGCCGCCCGAGAGCACGCCGCGATCCGCGTGGCCGCCGATGACCAGCAGCTCCTTCATCGTGCGCGCGAGCGGCAGAATTCCGCCGGCATTCTTCAGCAGCACGATCCCTTCTTCCTCGTCCGCCTGCGCAACGCGCGCGTCGGCGGCGAAATCGATTACGGCGGAGGCACCGTCAACGGGATGATCCACCACGCCCACCGCGAACATCGAGCGCAGGATGCGTCGCACCATGTCATCGAGCCGCGCGGCGGGCAGCCGACCGCCGGCCAACGCCGCGCGCAACGGCGCGCCGAAGTACGGCTTGTCGTCGAACACGTAGGCCGACTCCTGATCGAAACCCGCGAGCGCGGACCGCACCGTGCTGTGCACCGCGCCCCAGTCGGACATGACGTATCCCTGGAAGCCCCAATCTCCCTTGAGGACCCGCCGCAGGAGCCAGTCGCTCTCGCAGGAATACACGCCGTTGACCCGGTTGTAAGCGCACATCACCGCCCCGGGCTGGCCCTGCTCGATTGCAAGCTCGAAAGCCAACAGATCCGACTCGCGCGCCGCGGCCGCCGCAATGTTGGCGCTCAGCACGTTGCGGCCCGTCTCCTGGTCGTTCAGCGCGTAGTGCTTCGCGACTGCGATGACGTGCTGCGACTGTATGCCGCGAATCTCCGCCGCGGCGATCTCCCCGGCCAACAGCGGGTCCTCGCCGGCGTACTCGAAGCTACGCCCGCCGCGCGGCTCGCGCACGAGATCGAGGCCTGGACCGAGGAGCACGTTGAATCCGGAGGCGCGTGCCTCCGCGGCAATCATCGCAGCGCTCCGTTGCGCGCGGGCTGGATCCCACGTGGCAGCCGTGGACAGCCCGGCGGGCAATGCGGTGCGCTCGCGATAGGCATAGAGCGAGGAGCGTTGCGTGGCCACACCCAGGCCGGCGTCGGTTTGCCACTGTGGCGGCAGGCCCAGGCGCGCGATTCCGGGAATGAAGCCGGCTGAGCCCGGTCGCGCCTGCGGCGGCGGAGTGTAATGCGCACTCGGCATCACGCTGCCGAAATAGCCGTAAACCAGTGACAGCTTCTCGCTGCGCGTCATGGCTCGCAGCGCCAGCTCCGCCCGCCTGTCGGGCGGGAGGCTGGCATCGAGCCAGGGGCGCGGCGCGAGCGCGGAACCCGCAGCGGCGACAGGCCGGGCGGGAAATGACAGGACGCAGAGAGTCAGAGCGAGCAGGAAGGCTCTCGGGAACATCGTGTTCTGATCCACACTAAGGGGCGCGCGGATATGGTAGCTTGACCATGGAACTGAGAGCGAACTCCTTGGCGAACACACTGATTCACGAGACCCGGCGCCTGCAGTTTCCGCTCGATACGCTCGTCGACGCTCTCATCGAGCTGGAGGACAAGCAGGGCCACTGGCCACCGAAGGCCACGGTGGTCGGCGCAAGCATCGACAATTCCAGTGCCGACGGCGCCTGCGTCGTGCTGTCCATTGACCGGTCCGAGGGCGGCGCGGTCACGGAGCGTCGCTACTCCCTTTCCATGATCGCCGCCGCGATCGTCAATTACTGCGTCACGGTGCGCGTACCGATGCCGCGGAACTCCACGAAAACCATCCAGGTACTCGCCGATAGCGTCGCCCTGCTGCTCGAGAACACCGTGATGCTGCAGAGCCGGCACGAAGAGCATTCCACCCTCCCCGCCGGCAGCGTGCAGCCGCCGCCTAGCCGAGCCGCAGCCGAGGCGACTCCCGCGGCGCCTGCGCCAGATACAGCGCAGCCAGAAGTCCCGCCGCCACCAGAAGAGAAGCCACCGGATGCCGCCTGAGCAGGCGCCCGCCTGCCGGACCCAGCCGCGCCCCCAGTCTGGCGACAGCGGCAGCGGCGGCGAGGCGCCCGAGCGCCGAGCTCGCGGGATGCAGCGCCAACGCAGCCCATTCGAGCAGGCGGCCGGTATCGGCCAGCCCGCGGCCGGAGCGGCCGAGATGCTCGGGATCGAAGCTCATGCCCTGCTTAAATGGGCGAGCTTCGCGGCAGGTTCCAGCCGCGATGTGCTGTGCCTAGCTCGCCGCGGCCCGCTGGATGCGATCGATGGCGGCCACCAGGTGATGGCACGTTTCCAACAGCGGCAAGGATAGTCCGAGCTCCCTGGCCTTGCTCACGGCGTAACCGAAGGTCTCCGCGACCTCGAGCGGCCGGCCGGCTTCCAGGTCCTGCAGCGCCGAAATGCGATGATTGGGTGCCCGCGCCCGCATCTGCTCGCCGGCGTTGCGGACTGCGGCAACGGCATCCTGCTCCGCTGCCTCGAGGATCGTGCGCAACGGCAACGCCGCCGCGCCTTCGACCAGGGTGATGCCCTGCGCCTTGGCGATCGCAGACACCTCGCGCACCAGCCTGACCAGCACCTGCGCGCAGTCCGCATCCGTGAGATAACGCCAGCTCGCCGAGCGCGTGGTCACGGCCAGGCTCATCAGCCCGAGCCAGACGGTAAATTTGCTCCATTCCAGCGACAGGATGTCGCCGACTGCGCTGGCGCGGATGCCCGCCTCGTCTATTGCGCCCGCGATGCGCCGCGCTCGTTCGCTGACGCCGCCGGCAAGCTCCCCGAGCGGTAGGTTGACGTTGCGCGTGAACAGCACTTCGCCCGAGGCGAGCAGCTCGCCGCTGGTATCCGCGAGCGCCCCCAGCACCCGCTCGGCGCCAAAGGTTCGCGCCAACAACTCGTCCTTCAGGACACCATTCTGAATGGAGAGTGCCGTCCCGACCTGCACGTGCCGCAGGCCCTCGAGTGCGGCATCGGTGCCGGGCGTCTTCATTGCCACGATCAGAGTGTCCGCCGCCTGAAGTTGGGTCGGCTCCGCCACCGGTACCGGCACGGTGAAGTCGGTCAGCCCCTTGATGCGCAGTCCGTCCCGCGCCACGGCGCGTGCACGCTCACCGCGCGCGATGACGATCACGGAGTGCCCGGCCCGCGTCAGATGCGCAGCCAGGATGGAGCCGATGGCCCCGGCCCCGAGAATGGCGAATTCCGCTCGACTCACGTCCGTGCGCTCCCGGCCCGCGGCAGGCGCGCGAGCACCTCGCCGAGCTGCCTCACCTCCGCGACGGTGTTGTAATGCGCCAGCGATACCCGCACGGCGCCGCTTGCCACCGCCAAGCCGAGGCGGCGCATGAGCCGTGGCGAATACATGTGTCCGTCGCGGATCGCGATGCCTGCCGCCGCCGCCGCCTGCGTCACTTCCGCGGGTGGGATGCCGGGAAGATTGAAGCAAACGGTCGGCACGCGTTCGCGAACCTGGTCCTCCTCACGCAAGCCGTAGATCTCCGCGCCGCAAGCGCGCAGCGTCCGCAACAGCTCGCGCGACAGACCCTGTTCGTACTCGCGGATCGCCGTCATCGCGGCGCGACAGTCGTCGCGCAGCGAGCTCTTGCCCGCCGGACCGCCGCAGACCGCGAGCCCGAGTTCGGCGAGGTAATCGACCGCGGCCGCCATGCCCGCCACGTTCTCATAGACGAAGGTCCCCGCCTCGAGCTTGCCGGGCGGCTCATCGGGGATGAAGTCCTCGCGAAAGCTGGGCAGCCGCACCAGCGCCTCGTAGCGCCCCCAGAGGAAACCCATGTGTGGCGAAAAGATCTTGTAGCCCGAGCAGACGAGATAGTCACAGTCGAAGGCCTGGACATCCATGATCGCATGCGGGCCGTAGTGCACCGCATCGAGGAAGATCTCCGCCCCTGCCGCATGCGCCAGCTCCGCTGCGGCGCGCACATCGATGATACTGCCGAGGGCGTTGGAAGTCAGGGTGCAGGCGACCATGCGCGTCCGAGGACCCAGCAGGGGGCGCAAATCGTCAGGATGCAGGCGTCCGTCCTGTCGCATCGGCCACCATCGCACTTTGGCGCCCATGCGCTCGAGTGCGAGCCACGTCGCTATGTTCGCCTCGTGATCGAGGTCGGTGACGACGATCTCATCCCTTGCCTCGAGCATCTGCCCGATCGCGAGGCTGACGGTGCGGATGAAGGACGTCGCATTCATACCGAATGCGATTTCTTCCGGCTGCCGGGCGTTGACGAAAGCGGCCACGTGCGAGCGTGCCCGCGCGATGACAGCATCGACCGCCAGGCTGCGCGGATAGCGCCCGCCGCGCTGCACGTTGTGCTCGACCAGGTGGTGCCTGACCGCCTCGATCACTCCATCCGGCACCTGCGCGCCCGCGGCGTTGTCGAAGAACACGCAGGAGCCCGCGGTGCGCAAGGCCGGGAACCGCCTTCGCAGCAGGTCGACCGGAAAGTCGCTGCCGCTCATCGCTGCGGCTGCGGAGCAAACCGGGAACGATGCTCCTCCATGGTGGCGACAAAGCGATCGATGTCCGCCGCTGAATTGTAGAAGTGCAGCGAGGCACGGATGTTGTTGTCCCGGAAGGAGGTGACGATGTCCTGCTGCAGCAGCCGCGCAAAGAGTCCCGGCGCATCGCGTGACGGCACTGCCACCATGGGACCCCGGCGTGCATCATCCGCGGGCGTCACGGCCGGCCAGCCGATCGCACTCAACCCCTCCATGCACCGCCGCGTCAGCGCACGGACGCGCCCCTCGATGGCGTCGGTTCCCGTCTCGAGAATGATCTTCAGGCCTGCCTCCGCGGCATAGCAGTTGACGACCGGGGGCGTTCCGGCCTCGAAGCGGCGCGCGGTATGCGAGGGACGGTTGGCGGTGATGTCCATGGCGGCGATGTCCTGCTGGGCGAACCAGCCGGTGTTTCCCGGCACGAGCTCGTCGATCAGCGCCGAGCGAACGTAGAGAAAGCCGATCCCGGCGGTGCCGAGCAGGTACTTGAGCATGCCGCCGACCGCGAAATCGACCCCAAGCGCGCGCGCATCGACCGTGATGCCGCCGATCGCCTGGTAGCAATCGACCAGCACACGGGCGCCGCGCTCGTGCGCGAGCCGGGTGATGCCGGCGATGTCCAGCCGCGCGCCGTTGCGGAAACATACCTGCGTCACGGCCACCAGCTGCGTCCGCTCGTCGATCAGACGCGCGAAATTCTCGAGCGGAATGTAGCCGTCGGGCGCGCGCGGCACGTGCACCACTTCCGCGCCGCGCAGCTCCTGCGCATGCCAGATCTGGGCGTTGGTCGGGAATTCGAAATCGCTGACGACGACCTGGCGCCGCGGGCCGGAGAAATCGAGCGCGCTCGCGAGCGCGTTGATGCCCGCCGAGGCGGAGGCGGTCACGGCAATCTCATCCGGGGTGACGCGCAGCACGCCCGCCATCGCCGCCCGCACGGCCTCGTTCTTGGTAATCCAGACATCCCAATTGGCGCCTACCGCCAGTCGATCGTCCATGTAGGCATTGAAGGCATCGCGCACCGTGTCCGCCAGCGCGCAGTACGAGCCGCTGTTGAGATAAGTCTTGCGCTCGAGCACCGGGAAGCGGCGGCGCAGCGCCTCGAAGTCGATCGTCATCCACCACTCTCCCTTGTTTGACCGGCGGCGTCGGTCCGCAACCGCGCCCGCCGCACGAAGTATGCCAGCGAGATGAGCACCACCCAGGGCACGCCGTAGACCCAGGACACGTAAAGCGTCGAGTCCAGGCCCATGGTCACGAGAATTCCCGCCAGCAGGGCGAGTCCCGCGTACTGCATCCACGGAAAGAACGGCATGCGCACCGGCAGCGGGGCGTTGCCGTGCTGGCGGCGAAAGCTCAGATGACTGACGAGCACGAACATCCACACCAGCATCGCGGCGAAGAGCGCGACTCCGAGGAGATCGGCATAGGCATCCGGGGTGAAGAACGAGGCCGCGGCGGCGCTCAGCACGAATGCTCCGGAAACGAGGATCGCCGCCACGGGACTGCCCCGCTCGCTCAAGACGCCGAGTCGTTGCGGCGCATAGCCGCCGCGGGAAAGGGAGAAGAGCATGCGCGAGCAGAGATAGATATCCGTATTCATGCTCGACAGCGCCGCGCTGATCACCACGAAATTCATGATGCCGGCGGCGTCCCTGAGACCCGAGTGCCGGAAGATGGTGACGAACGGACTCTGGGCGACGACTTTCACTCCCGTCTCCGTCCAGGGAACGATCGTCACGATGACCGCGATGGCCAGCACGTAGAAGAGAAACAAGCGCAGCATCATCGTGCGCAGCGCCGCGGGGATCGCCACCTCGGGATCCTTCGTCTCGCCGGAGGTCACGGCGATGACCTCGATGCCGTTGAACGAGAAGACGCCGACGATCACCGCCATCCATAGCCCGGAAATCCCTTTCGGCAGAAAGCCGCCGGGCAATCCGCTCAGGTTGTGCAGGCCGACCGCCGGCCGCCCGATGCCCACGATGGCGGCGAGCCCCAGAATGATGAAGAGGACGATCGCCACCACCTTGATCAGGGCCAGCCAGGACTCGAGCGTGCCGAAGTTGCCGACCGAGCGCGAGTTGAAATAGAGCAGCACCAGGCAGAAGCCGACCGCCCAGATCCAAACCGGCACGTCGGGGAACCAGTACTGCATATAGAGGCCCGCCGCAACCGCTTCCCCGCCGACGGCAATGGCCTGTGCGATCCAGTACGTGTAACGCACCACGAATCCCGCCCAGGGATTTAGATACATCTCTGCATATGTGCCGAAAGAGCCGGCTGTCGGATGCACGACCGCCATCTCGGACAGGCTGAAGACCATGACGAGCGCCACGAAGCCCGCGAGCGCGTAGCTGAGGATGACGGCGGGCCCGGCGTAACCCACCGCAAGGCCACTACCCATGAAGAGGCCCGTGCCGATGGCCCCGCCGAGCCCGATCATCACGATCTGCGCTTTGCTGAGGCTGCGCCTCAGGCCGGCTTCCTGCGCCTTGCTCGCGTCGACGGCACTCAATTTAGTCGTAATAGGCGATGCTCGGGTTGTCACCCGGGCAGATTACTCCGACGACGAAGATGCCGTCGGGTGAGGTCGCTTCGAGGGAGTGCAGTTGCTGACGTGGCAGGAAAATGGCCTCGCCGGCCTGCACCCTCGTCTTGCACTGCTCCGTCCAGATGTAGCCTTCTCCCGTGAGCACGATGATCGCCTCTTCGTAGAGGTGACGGTGCGGCGCGGCCTTCGAGCGCGGGATATGGCCGATGAACTGGGTGATCGTGCGCGAGCCGATGCGCTTGTCGACGAGCAGCTGGAAGTAGCGCGGCCCCATGGCCGTGCGCTGTTGCGGATCTACAGACACCACTCGCTGCGGGTAGTCCGCATCGAAGTCGTGCGGCATCGTGGCCAGCCACTCGAGCTCGCTCTGTGGCGAGGCGAGCGCGAATACCCCGAGCGTCTCCTGCCCCGCAGGAACGAGTTGCAGCGCCTCACCGGGCCGCACGTATACACCGTCATGGGGCTTCACCTCGAACTCGCGACCCGAGACGATCGCGCGTCCACTGCCGCTCACGATGAAGAGGATGGCGTCGCGATCGCCGAGCGAGAGCAACGGGGAAGCGCCGCCCGCCACTTCGAGAAAGACCTGCGTCTGAAAGCGCGCGCCGAGCTCGCGGGTCACCAGATAACTGTAGCGCAGGCGGTCACGCGAGATCTTTGGCGACAAGGCCGGCGAGACGACGTAGCAACCGCCGTCCAGCCAGCGCCGCGGACCATCGGACTCCGTGACGACCGGTATCGCACGGTTGGCGACACTGTCAGGATCATCGAGCGGCGAGCCGCCCGGCAGATTGGTGTGGGTGCCATCGCACAAGGGCGCATCGGCAGTCTGCTTGCAGCCGCAGAGCAGCGCTTCCTCGGTTCGCGGCGCCACGAACTCGCGCGGAGTGATTCCGGTACCGCGATGCGAGCCGTCGCAGAACGGCTGCGTGGCGGAGCGGCCGCAGGCGCACCAGTAATACGTGCGCCCCGCCTCGAGGGTCACGAGGAACGGTTTTGGCCGCGCGATTATCGGTTTACTCATGTCGACCCCGATGGCGGCGGGCTGCCGGCGGACCACGAGGCGGTGTCCGCGGGGAGGCCGGCCCGGCGCAGCTCGTCATTGAAGCGTACCAGCTCCCGCTGCCGGATCGCCGCCATGTCCGCGCGAACCGCGGACCAGCGTGCCTCCAGATCGCGCGCCTGCGCCTGGGCAGCCGCGGTCACCGGCGGATCCTGATCCACCATGGCGATCAGATTGAGGACGGGCGTGCTCAGCAGTCTGCTGGGAAAGGAAACGTAGTCCTGCACGTTGTGCGGCAGCTTCGGCTGCGGCACCTGATCCTGCCAATGAGCGATCCGCGCGATGAGCGCACGCCCCGATCGCTCGACAGCATCAGCGTGCCGCGCTCCTTCCGCCTGGCGCATCAACGCGCGGGCCTGCTGCGAGATGGCGCGCATATCATTCGCCGAGCGATGGATGCCGTCGACCATCGCGCGCAGGCGCGCGAGCAGTTGCTGCTGCTCGGCCCATTGTGCGGCGCTGACCGGCCGGTGGCGCGGGTCGGCGGCTACTTCGAGGCTCTGAGTGAAGGACCGGCCGCCGTAAGTGAGGCGCACTGTGTAGACACCGGGTGCGACCCGATACGGCACCTGGCTCACGTAACGGATGGTGTCAGCCACTGGCGTGTAAGGGGCCACGCGCAGATCCCAGACGTAGGCATTCATGCCGCCCTTGGCGGGAACCGGTGGCGCGGGCGGCAGCCGCTCGACGCCCTTCACCAGACTCGGGGCCGCGTGCGCGACCGGCTGCTGCGTGAATCTACGGATGAGGTGACCGTCGCTGTCGAGAATCTCGAGGGCGATCGGGCCCGCGACCCCGTTCGTCGGCAACTCATAGCGAATGAGGGCGCCATCGGGCCGCTGCAGCAGGTATGCCTGGCGCGGCGCGAAAAGATAGGCGCCCGCACTCGCCACCTGGGCCGCATGCGCCGCCAGCTGCTCGAGTGAGCTCAAGTCATCCAGGACCCAGTAAGCGCGGCCCTCGGTGCCGGCGATGAGATCGCCGGCGTGAACCTCGAGGTCGGTGACCGGTACCCGTGGAAAGTCGAGTTGCAAGGACTGCCAGTGCCCGCCGTCATCGAACGAGATGAACATGCCGTTCTCGGTGCCGGCGTAGAGAAGTCCCGCCTGCGAGGGGTCCTCGCGCACGACCCGGGCGAACATGTGGGCAGGCAAACCGGCGGCGATGCTGCGCCAGGTATGGCCGTAGTCTGTCGTGCGATAGATCAGCGGCGTGAAGTCGCCGAGCTTGTAGCGTGAGGCGACGACATACGCCTTGGCGGGATCGTGCGGCGACAGCTCGATCGACTGGACCTCCGCAGCGTTCATTCCACGCGGCGTGACATCCAGCCAGTGCGCGCCGTCATCCCGCGTCAGATGCACCAGGCCGTCATCGGATCCCGCCCAAAGAGTACCTGCCGCCTGTGGCGATTCGGCCAGGTACGTAATCGTCTCATAGGTCTCGCCGCCCGCGCCTTCGATGCTGATGGGGCCGCCGTCGACTCCCTGCGTAGCCAGCTCATGGCGTGTCAGGTCGGGGCTGATGACGCTCCAGTGGATCCCGCGGTCGGTCGATTTGAACACGACCTGGGCACCGTAATAGATGGCTCGGGGGTCGTGGGCGGAGACGAGCAGCGGCGCGGTCCAGTTCGAGCGGTATCGCAGCTCGCTCGGCGGCCGGAAGGCGGCGAAGTAGTCATAGGGCGGAATCTGGCGAATCTCGCCGTCCGCGGCATCGTACTCGGTGACGTCCCCGAGAATACCCGTGGCATACACGAGGGCGGGATCGTGCGCGTTGGCGCCGATCCAGGCGCTCTCGCCGCCGCCTACCTCGTGCCAATCCTGCGCACCGCTGTCGTTGCGCGCGGTGCCGCTCGCAATGGCCAGCGTGCCCCAGTCCTGCTGACCGCCATATACCCAATACGGAAAGCGGTCATCGGCAAACACCCGGTAGAACTGCCCGGTGGGTTGGTTGAGGTTGCTCGACCAGGTCTGTCCGCCGTCGAGCGAGACTATGCCACCGCCATCGTTACTCTCCACCATGATCCGGTCGTTGCGCGGATCGATCCAGAGATCATGATTATCGCCGTGCGGTGTCCGAACCTCTTGGAAGGTCGTGCCACCGTCCGTGGACCTGACCACCGAGTTGGAGAGCACGTACACGGTGTTCCGCTGCTGCGGATCTGCGTAGATGCGAGTGTAGTACCACCCCCGGTCGCGCATGCCGGGATCGCCGTTGCACCGCTGCCAGGTCCTGCCCGCGTCATCGGAGCGGAACACGCCACCATGAACCGCCTCGATCATTGCATACACGCGCTCGGGATCGACAGGCGACACCGAGACACCCGTGTTGCCCATGAGCTCCGGCAGCCCCTGGCGCAGGCGATGCCAGGTATCGCCGCCATCGGTCGACCGCCACAAGCCGCTGCCGGAACCGCCGCTGCGGATGTTCCATGGCAGGCGCTGGTGGTCCCAGAGCGCCGCGTACACGATCCGCGGCTCCTTTGGATCGATACTCAGGTCATGAGCGCCGGTCGTCGGGTTGACGAACAGTACCCGGCTCCAGGTCGCGCCGCCGTCGCGAGAGCGATAGACGCCGCGATCGCGGCTGGCAATCCAGGGACTGCCCTGTGCGGCGACATAGACGATGTTGGGATTCGCCGGATCGACGACGATGGCGGCGATGTGCAGCGTCGCGGCGAGACCGACGTGCATCCACGTCTTACCGGCATCCGCCGACTTGTAGACGCCATCGCCCGGGGAAGTCGTCTGCCCGCGGATCGAGGCTTCGCCCGTGCCGACGTAGATCACGTTGGGATCGGACGGCGCCACTGCGATCGCGCCTATGGCGCCGACATCGAAAAAGCCGTCGGAGACGTTGCGCCACGAAGTGCCGGCGTCCGCGGTCTTCCAGACACCGCCGCCGGAGCTGCCAATATAGAACGTCGCCGGCTGCGCGGGCACGCCGGCCACTGCCGTGGTCCGCCCGGCGCGCAACGGCCCGATGTTGCGCCAGCTCAGCGCCTGGTAGAGCGCCGGCTTGATCGGGTAGGCCGCGGCCCCATTCACAGCCACATTGCCCGCTGTTGCGGCTGCGGCGAGCCCGAGCCATGAAGTCAGTAACCCGACGAGCGCGGACGTTGTCAGCACAACTTGTTGACACCTAAAGCAAATGCCACTCTAGCATGCGCTGCAGTCCCGGACCAGTCGGGGAGCTGCCTCAGACGCTCGCCTGCGTGACTGACGCCGGCATCGCAGCGAGCGCGGCGAGCTCCCGTCTCAGCGCCTCGCCCTCCTCGTCCGCGAGGGCCGCTTCGTGCAGTCGCGCCAGCAACGCGGCGCCGTCCGGACGGACGGCTAGATCTGCGAGCCGCCCGAGCAGCGCCGAATAATTCCGCCATCCCCGCTCGTGCGTCTCGCCGTATCCCTTGATGAGGCGCTGCGCCCGCGCCAGCTCGACCGCGAGGCGGGAATGCGCGGCTGCAAGCCCCCCGATGCGCGCCAGCCAATCCTCGATGCGCGCGTTTTCCATGACGTAACGATGCGTTCCCCGCCGCCAGCGCTTCAGCCCACCCAGAGAATGAAGCAACAGGAAGCCGCTGATCGTGTTGGTTCGTATCCGCTTGCCTCCGGTCGCGTGGCCGAGCCAGCGTGACACGCGCGGCGAGGCGAGCACCCAGGCGCCGATGCCGGCAGGCAGAGTGCCGGCGATCTCCGCCACCCGCGGCTTCATGAACTCGGTGATACCGAACAACCGATCGGGCTCCGCGCGGATCTCCGCGCGCACTCGCTCGAACCGGGCCGCGCGGGTCTTCAGGTCCGCAACCCGGATGGTGTCCTCGAAAGTCATCCACAGGGCAAGACTGCGGGCGACCGCCGCCGCGAGCTCCCACGGTGAGGCATCGAGCGCACGGATCCGCTCCAGGCGGGTCAGGTAGAGCGCCGCGTACGCGGGGTCCTGGTAATCGATGGCGCGGCGCACTCCCTCGAGCGCTATTGGGCGCACGGGTTTGGGCAACCTGTGAATCCGCTCGAGCAGCGGTTGTAGCCGCGGCGAGCGGGCCCGCACCGGAATATCCGCCGCGCCGCCGGCGGGTTGCGAGTTGGACGCATCGCCACGCTGCGCCCGCTGACACGCGTCGGCGAATGCGGCCAGGTTGGTTGCCACCGCGATGCCGCTCTGCGTGATGGCCGCCTCGAAGCTCTGGCGGCTGAACGGCAATACGCCGCTGCCACAGATCGCGCCGAGGAGGACGGAGCTGATCACGCTGTGGTGCTGCTCCGCAACGGCATCCATGTCGAAGAGGATGAGCCGCTTGGCCTGGCCGCGCGCGAGCTCGATCAGCCCCGTGGTGTCCGCGGTGCCCTGCCCCAGCGCGCTCTTCTCCGCGATCGAGTAGGCGCGGTGCGAGGAGGCGATCAGCGTGGTCCGCTCACGATCCACCAGGCCCCGCTGGATCGCGCGGCCCGCCTCCACCAGCTCGGACGCGACCACGCAGTCGACGTCGCCCGGAACCGGCATCAGCGCCATGATGGGCTCGCGTCCGAGCGGTTCGGCCGCCGCGCGCGCAAAGAACTCCAGATAGTAGATCGTGGCGCCCGTGCGCTGCGCGACGCCCGGCACGGATGTCGATTGCACCAGGTACCCTTCAGCCTCGGCGATCTCGATCAGCCATTCGGCGAGCACACCGCCGCCCTGGCCGCCGAGCGCCGCGATCGAGAGCTTGATCGGCCGCGGCATCACAGGGCGAAACGCAGGCGCTTGCGGTCGCTGCGCCGCTGCAAAGCGCCAATCACGCCGGTGCGCACGCGAGCCAACAGCCGGTCCCACCACGACGGGTTGTAGAGCAGCTCGGCGCGGTAGAACGAGGGACAGAGCACGGCCGCATGAGCGACCTCGCCGCAGACGCCGCAGCCGACGCAACTGTTGTCGACATGGGCGACGGGATCGGTGCGCAGCGGATCGGGATTGGGCTTGACGGTGAGCGAGGGGCAGCCGGAGAGACGGATGCAGGAGTGATCACCCGTACAGGTGTCAGGGTCGATGCCGAAGCGCTCGCGGACCACCCGCTTGCCGTCGCCGATCGCCTTCTTCATTAGCGGCCGCAGCCGCCGCTGGCGATTGAGCTGGCACTCCCCCTCGGCCACGATCACCTTGGGGCCGCGGACCGGTGTGGTCAAAGCCTCGCGCACGACCTTCATCGTCCGCGTCATGTCGTAGGTTTTGGTATGCCGGACCCACTTCACCCCGACGCCGCGCACCGCGTCGACGATCGAGTTGTTCCCCTGCCGGTGCTCGTCCGGCCAGCGCGAGGATGGGATGTCCTGCCCACCGGTGGCCGCCGAATAATTGTTATCGATGATGACGGTCAGGCCATCGTGCCGGTTGAAGACGGCATTGCCGATGCCGCTCGTCAGTCCGTTGTGCCAGAACCCTCCGTCCCCCATGATGGCGACCGGGCGGCGCGGGCCATCGGTATTGAAGGCGGAGGCCCCGGCGGCGCCGAGACCGTATCCCATGATGCTGTTGCCCATGTTGAAAGGCGGCAGCGTCGCGAAGGAGTGGCAGCCGATGTCGGCGCTGATGTGCAGCGGACCGATCTCGCGCTGCAGCAGCTTCATGGCGGCGAAGAACGGGCGCTCGGGGCAGCCGGTGCAAAGACCCGACGGGCGCGGCGGCACGAGCTTCGCCAGTTGCGCCGCCGGCAGCAGCGGCGCCTCCGTCACGGGCCGGCCGGCCGGCCGACGAAGCGCCGGCGCCCACTGACTGACGAACTCGCCGATGCCCTTGCGCAGCACATCCACCGTGTATTCGCCATTCATCGGCAGCAGGCCCTTGCCGAGGAGCGGGGTCGGCACCTCGTGCTGGCGCAGGATCCGGCTCGCCGCCTGCTCGATGAATTCCGGCTGGCCCTCCTCCACCACCAGCACCGCCCGCTTGCCGGCGCAGAATTGCGCCCACTCGTCAGGAACGAGCGGGTAGGTGGCGTTGAGCACATACAAGGGTATGCGGCTGCTGCCGAAGGTATCGGCGCAGTCGAGCAATTCCAGGGCGCGCAGCACGTTGTTGTAGAGACCGCCCTGCAACACGATGCCGACGTCGCTCGCCTCGCCGGCGCAGAACTCGTTCAGCCGACGCTGCGTGACGAAGGCGACCGCGGCCGGGAAGCGCTGCTCGATCTTCTCGCGCTCCTGCGCATAGGTCGAAGGCGGCAGAATGATCCTGCCATAGTCCCGCGAAGGCGCCCGCAACGCATCGTCGGCCGAGAACGGCGGTCGCATGTTGTCCTTCGCCGTGAACCGCCCATATACGTGGCAGGCGCGGATGCGAAGCATCAACATGACGGGCGTGTGGCTGGCCTCGGACAGCTCGAAGCCCTGCTCCACCGCCCGCACGATCTCCGGCAGATGCGGCCGTGGGTCGAGCAGCCACATCTGGGACTTCATGGCGAAGGCGTGAGTGCGCTCCTGCATGATGCTGGCACCTTCGCCGTAGTCCTCGCCCACGACGATGAGCGCGCCCCCCTTGACTCCTGCGGACGCCAGGTTCGCAAGTGCGTCGGAGGCCACGTTGGTGCCAACCGTCGATTTCCAGGTAACCGCGCCCCGCAAGGGATAGTTGATGGAGGCGGCCAGCATGGCGGCGGCCGTAGCCTCCGAGGCACTGGCCTCGAAATGCACGCCGAGCTCGGCCAGGATGTCCTGCGCGTCCGTGAGCACATCCATCAGATGCGAGATGGGCGCTCCCTGGTAGCCACCGACGTAGGCGACCCCGGACTGCAGCAGCGCCTTGGTAACGGCCAGGATGCCCTCGCCGCGAAATTCCGCGCCCGCGCCGAGCCGCAGGGATTTGACTTCCTTGGCGAACGAGCGCTCGGCCATGAAGAGCTCTATGCCGGGACGAGCGCCAGCACTCGCAGCGGACTGCCCGAGCCGTTGACGATCTTGAGCGGTGGCGCGATCACCACCGCGCCCGTCGGCGGCAGCTGATCGAGATTGGTGAGACTCGCGAGCCCGAACCGGTTGGAGCCATGCATGAGCGTGTGACAGGGGAACATCGGCTCGAAAGTCGCGGCCTGGCCGGCATCGGTGCCGACCGTCTCGACACCGACGCCGAGAATATCGCGCTCGCGCGCGAGGAACGGAACGCACTGCGGATGGAAGCCGGGGGTATGCGGGCCGTCTTTGCCGATATTGAGGAAGTCCTTGGCGGTGCCGCGTTTCGACCAGTCGGTGCGCACGAGCACCCAGGCATGGGCAGGTATCCGCCCGTGCTGGCGTTCCCAGTCCTCGACGACGGCCTGGGTGAGGAGGAAATCCGCGTTCCCGGCCACCTGTTGCGACACATCGATGACGCAGGCAGGGCCGATGAAGCGGTCGACCGGGATGGTGTGGGTGGCGTTGTTCGGATAATCCTTACCGGTCACCCAGTGCACCGGCGCATCGAAGTGCGTGCCGGTGTGCTCGCCGCAGGCGATATTGTTCCAATACCACGCCGGCCCGCGCTCGTCGTAGCGCGAGATCTCCTCGAGGGAGAAGCTCTTGGAGGGGGCGAACTGCGGCGGCAGCTGGATGGTCGCCGTCGTAGGCTCCAGCGGCACGGTCAGATCCACAACGCGGATGCCGCCGCCCAAGATGCCTTTGATCAGCAGGGCTAGGGTCTGCGACTGCGAAGCGCTGGCCGAGGTGGTCATGGTCCGAATCCCCCAGATATCGAATATGGGCAAGCGTGGACAGGCATGATACTTGACATCTCAAGTATCTCGCAATATAACACAGCCTCGATGCAAGCGATACAGGCATAGGCGGCCCGCCGCCGTGAAGCGAATCGTCTGCCTGGGCGGCGGTCCCGCGGGCCTGTACAGCGCCATTTTGCTGCGCAAGGTCCTGCCGCACGCCAGCATCGAAGTCTACGAGCGCAACCGACCGGACGACACCTTCGGCTGGGGTGTCGTCTTCTCCGACCAGACGATGGAGAACTTCCACACGGCCGATGCGCGCTCGCACGCCGCCATCGTTGGCAACTTCCACCACTGGGACGACATCGACGTGCATTTTGGTGGTCAGCGGTTCGTCAGCAGCGGTCACGGCTTCTGCGGCATCGGCCGCAAACGCCTGCTCGGGATCCTGCAGGAACGCGCAGCGGAGCTCGGGGTGCGACAACATTTCGAGCACGAGGTGGACTCCGAGGCGGCACTCGCGGACGCGGACCTCATCGTTGCGGCCGATGGCGCCAACAGCAGGACCCGCCTGCAACACGCGGCCATGTTCCAGCCGGAGCTCGACCGGCGCAAATGCCGCTACATCTGGCTCGGCACCACCCAGGCCTTCAAGGCGTTCACCTTTGCTTTCGAGCGCACCGAGCACGGCTGGTTCCAGATCCACGCGTACCAGTTCAGCCGCGATCTTTCCACGGTCATCGTCGAGACGCGCGAGGAAACCTGGCAGGCGCATGGGCTCGACCAGCTCGACACCGCCGGCTCCATTGCCTTCTGCCAGCAGCTCTTCGGCCGCTACCTCGACGGCCGCGCGCTGCAGAGCAATGCCAACCATCTGCGCGGCTCCGCCTGGCTCAATTTCAATCGCGTGCACTGCAGGCGCTGGCACGATGGCAAGGTGGTCCTGATCGGGGACGCGGCCCATACGGCGCACTTCTCCATCGGCTCCGGCACCAAGCTCGCCATGGAGGATGCGATCTCGCTGACCCGGCACCTCGCCGGCGGCTCGCCTCTCGATGCGGCGCTGCAGGCGTACCACGCGGAACGCGGCCTCGAAGTGTTGAAGCTGCAGAGCGCCGCACGCAACCGCATGGAGTGGTTTGAGAACGTCGCGCGCTATACCCATCTGCCGCCGGAGCAGTTCGCCTACAGCCTGCTCACCGGCAGCCAGCGCATCGGACATGAAAATCTGAAGCTGCGGGACGCGAAGTTCGTCGCCGGCTATGAAAGCTGGCTCGGCCGCTGTCACGGCGTAAGCGATGGGCGCCCGCCGATGTTCCTGCCCTTCACGCTACGCGCACTGACGCTCGCCAACCGTGTGGTCGTCTCTCCGATGGCGCAGTACTGTGCAGCGGACGGAATGCCGGACGACTGGCACCTCGTGCACTACGGTCACCGTGCACTCGGAGGCGCCGGCCTCGTGTACACGGAGATGACCTGCGTCTCCCCCGAGGGCCGCATCACGCCTGGATGCACCGGTTTGTGGAACGAAGCGCAGCGTGACGCCTGGCGCAGAATCGTCGAGTTCGTCCACGCGCGTACCCCCGCAAAGCTCTGTCTGCAGCTCGGACACTCCGGCCGTAAGGGCTCGACCCAGCTCGGCTGGGAGCAGATGGACCACCCGCTGGCCGCAGGCAACTGGCCGCTGCTCGCGCCGTCGCCGCTGCCGTACCTGGACGGAATCAGTCAGACCCCGATCGCCATGACCCGGCAGCAGATGGACGCGGTCAGCGCGCAATTCGTGCACGCCGCGCGGCTGGGGTTGCAGGCGGGCTTCGACATGCTCGAGCTGCACATGGCGCACGGCTATCTCCTGGCATCCTTCCTCTCGCCGCTCACCAACCGCCGCGATGATGAGTTCGGCGGCGACGTTCAGCATCGGCTGCGCTTCCCGCGGCAGGTGCTGCGGGCGGTGCGGGCGGTATGGCCGCAGGACAAGCCGCTCTCGGTGCGCATCTCCGCGACGGATTGGGCCGAGGGTGGGCTGTCCGAGACGGACCTCATCGCCATCGTGCGCGCCTTCCGCGACGAAGGGCTCGATCTCATCGACGTCTCCAGCGGCCAGACGGTCCCCTGGCAGAAGCCGGTATACGGCCGCATGTGGCAGACACCGTTCGCCGACAGAGTGCGCAACGAGATCGGCATCGCGACCATGGCGGTCGGCAATATCTACGAGCCCGATCACGTCAACTCCATCATTGCCTCGGGCCGCGCCGATCTCTGCGCCCTCGCCCGCCCACACCTGGCCAATCCTGCCTGGACGCTCGAGGCGGCGGCGCGCCTCGGCTACGGCGGGCAGTGGTGGCCGCAGCAGTACCTATCCGGCCGCCAGCAGCTCGAGCGCAACTTGCAGCGCACCGCGCAACTGCAGGCAAGCGCGGCTGCCGCCAAGCCGTCGAGTGAGATCATCAATGAGTGACATAGCCGCAGGACTATCAGGCCGGCACGCCCTCGTCACGGGCGCGAGCCGCGGCATCGGCGCCGCGATTGCCGCGGCGATGGTGGCTGACGGCGTGCGGGTTTCCCTCGTCGGACGCGATGCGGTGCGGTTGGCGGAAGTAGCGGCGGAGCTCGGCGGCGCGGAGCGCGCCGTTCCGATCGTGGCAGACGTCACCGACGCGAGCTCCGTTCGTGCGGCCTTTGCCACGGCACGCCAGCGGCTCGGCCCGGTGCAGATCCTGGTAAACAACGCCGGTCAGGCCGCGAGCGCGAAGTTCACCGACACCGACGAAGCGCTGTGGAACCGGCTGATCGGCGTGAATCTGACAGGCACCTACCTCTGCACGCGCGAGGCAATTGCCGACATGTTGCAGGCAGGCTGCGGCAGAATCGTCAATATCGCCAGCATCGCGGGTTTACGGGGCGCTGCGTACGTATCGGCGTATGTGGCATCCAAGCACGCCGTGATCGGCCTCACCCGCGCGCTCGCGTTGGAATACGCGACACGCAACATCACGGTGAACGCGGTATGCCCCGGGTACACTGATACCGACATGGTCAGGCAGGCGATCGCCAACATCAAGACCAAGACCGGCCGCAGCGAGAGCGAGGTACTGGCCAACCTGACCGCCGGCAATCCGCAGCGGCGGCTGATCACGCCCACGGAGGTGAGCGCCGCCGTTCTGTGGCTCTGCCGCCCGGGGACGGAGAGCGTGACCGGTCAGAGCATCGTGATCGCCGGCGGAGAAGTGACCTGATGGCGCGTGAGAAGACTGTGTTGAAGGCGGTCGCCGCGACGCTCGATGCGGAGACGCGGGTACACGACGATCACCATGTGTCGCTGCGCCTCTGGTTGCGACTCCTCTCCTGCACCAACCAGATCGAGGGCCGGGTCCGGCAGAATCTGCAGTCGAGTTTCGAGACGACGCTGCCACGCTTCGATCTGATGGCGCAGCTCGAACGCGCGCCGCAGGGACTAAAAATGAGCGAGCTCTCGCAACGCATGATGGTGACCGGAGGCAACGTCACCGGAATCACGGACGGCCTGGAGGAGGAAGGGTTGGTCGTGCGCGAGATCGATGCCGCCGATCGCCGAGTCTACCGCGTCAAGCTCACCACGGAAGGCGAGCGCCAGTTTCGCCGCATGGCCGCCGAGCACGAGAGATGGGTCGTCGACCTTCTCGGCACCCTCTCCCCGCGGCAGAAGAAGCAGCTGCTGGACCTTCTGGGTGAGCTCAAGGACTGCCTGACCGGCCTCAACGGCGCGAGCGAGAGACAGTCATGACCGCAAAGCCGCAGTTCGATCCCGCAAGCTACACGCCGCGACACTTCGGCTGGCACTTGCAGGAGCGGGTCGGCGTGGTGACGCTCAACCGGCCGGAGCGCAAGAATCCGCTGACATTCGACTCCTATGCGGAGCTGCGTGACTTCTTCCGCGCGTTGACCGCGGCACCCGCGGTTCGCGCACTCGTCATCACTGGCGCCGGAGGCAACTTCTGCTCCGGAGGCGACGTGCACGAGATCATCGGCCCGTTGACGCAGCGGACCCCCGAGGGCTTGCTCGAGTTCACGCGGATGACGGGAGATGTGGTAAAGGCGATGCGCGCCTGCCCACAGCCCATCGTCGCGGCCGTCGATGGGGTATGCGCCGGCGCCGGCGCGATTCTCGCCATGGTGGCCGATTTCCGCCTGGGCACGCCGCGCGCCAAGACGGCTTTCCTCTTCACGCGGGTCGGTCTTGCCGGATGTGACATGGGCGCGTGCTCGATCCTGCCGCGGCTCATCGGCCAGGGACGCGCCGCGGAGCTCCTCTATACCGGCCGCCCCATGTCGGCCGAGGAAGGCCTTTCCTGGGGCTTCTTCAATCGCCTCATCGCCCCGGAGTCCGTACTGACGGAGGCCATGGCCCTCGCCGCGCAGATCGCCCAGGGGCCGACGTTCGCCCACGCCATGACCAAGAGAATGCTGCACGCCGAGTGGCATTTGGCCATCGATGCGGCCATAGATGCCGAAGCCGAGGCGCAGGCCGTATGCATGCAGACGGAGGATTTCCGCCGCGCGTACCGCGCCTTCGTGGCGAAGCAACAGCCGCGGTTCGAGGGCGACTGACCATGGCTTCAGCGGGCAGCTTCCTCGACTGGCCATTCTTCAGCGACAGCCATCGCGAGCTCGCGCGCGGGCTGAGCGACTGGGCGACAGCGCGCTTTGCCCATGGCCCGGCAGCGGAGGATCGCCAATCCGTAGATGATGCGTGCCGACAACTCGTGCGCGACCTCGGACGCGCGGGCTGGACCCGATACTGCATCCCCCAGGAGGCAGCGCAAGGCCGAGCGGACCCGGCACGCACCGGCTTCGACGTGCGGTCCCTGGCACTGATTCGTGAGACCTTGGCCCGCCATGACGCGTTGGCCGATTTCGCATTCGCCATGCAAGGCCTTGGGAGCGGCGCGATCTCAATCGCCGGCTCGCCGGAGTTGAAGACACGTTATCTGCCGCGCGTCGTTGGCGGTAAGGCCATTGCAGCATTCGCGCTCTCAGAGCCGGACGCGGGCTCCGATGTTGCTGCCCTCCGCTGCAGCGCCACCCGCACTTCGGATGGCTACAGGCTGGAGGGTGAGAAGACATGGATCTCGAACGGTGGCATTGCAGACTTCTACTGCGTATTTGCACGCACTAGCGGCCCAGACGTACGCCCCGACGGCACCATCTCCTCCGAAGGAATCACCGCCGTGGTCGTCGACGCTGCGACGCCGGGTCTTTCGATCTCGCGACGCATCGATACGCTCTCGCCGCATCCGCTCGCGACTCTTGCTTTTCGTGATTGCCACGTGCCTCTGGGTCAGCGGCTCGGCGCCGAGGGCGAGGGGTTCAAGATCGCGATGCGCACGCTCGATGTCTTTCGCACCTCGGTGGCGGGCGCGGCCACCGGATTCGCGCAGCGCGCGCTGGATGAGGCGCTGAGGCATGCGGCGCAGCGGGCCCTGTTCGGTAAGAGGCTCGCGGATTTCCAGCTCACCCAGGCGGCGCTCGCCGAGATGGCGACCGGTATCGACGCCGCGCGGCTTCTCACCTATCGCGCGGCGTGGCTGCGCGACAGCGGCCAGCGGGCCACGAGAGAGGTTGCCATGGCCAAAATGACGGCCACCGAGACCGCGCAGCAGGTCATCGATCGTGCGGTGCAGCTATTCGGCGGCCGCGGTGTCGCGCGTGGCGAGGTGGTCGAGCGTCTGTATCGCGATATTCGCGCGCTGCGCATCTACGAAGGGGCAACCGAAGTGCAGAAGCTGATCATCGGGCGCGACCTGATTCAGGATACCGCGGGAGCACGAACTTGAGCCTGCCGGGGGTCCTGCAACCCGACGGCTGGCCGCGTCCCGCGGGATACAGCAATGGCGTGCTGGCACAAGGCCGCCAGGTGTTCATCGCCGGCCAGGTGGGCTGGAACCCGCGCAGCGGCCAGTTCGAGAGCGCGCAGCTCGTCGATCAGGTGGCCCAGGCCCTGAGGAACGTCCTCGCGGTGCTCGCCGAGGCCAATGGCTGCCCCGAGCACATCGCGCGCATGACCTGGTACCTCACCAGCCGCGCCGAATACGTCGCCCATCTCAAGGAGATCGGCGCGGCCTACCGCGACGTGATGGGCAAGCACTTCCCGGCGATGACCGCCGTCGCCGTGAGCGGGCTCATCGAGCCGCAGGCCAAAGTGGAAATTGAGGCCACGGCGGTCATCCCTTAGTCTATGTCTATGGCGCTGGATCCGGGCTCCTGCCCGGCCCAGCGCGTCTCGGGCGAAAAGCGTGGTTTTTGCCCGAGACTCGGCCACCTGCGGCGGCCGGGCACATCCTTGTGCCTGGGCTGCAGCGTCATGTTATAGCGGCAAAGTCATCGACTGAAAGTAACAATCTGTCATGTCCCTCAATCCTCTCGATCTCTATGACGTCGCCGGTGCGCTCAGCGAAGAAGAGCGCATGGTGCAGGAGTCCGTTGCGCGGCTCGTCGACGACAAGGTGCTGCCCATCATCCAGAAGTGCTTCGAGGAGCATCACTTCCCGCGCGAGCTCATCCCGGAGCTGGCGAGCCTCGGCCTCCTCGGCTCGTCACTCAAGGGCTACGGCTGCGCGGGCCTGAACGGCATCAGCTACGGCCTCATCTGTCAGGAGCTCGAGCGCGGCGACTCCGGGATCCGCAGCTTCGTCTCGGTGCAGTCGTCGCTTTGCATGTACCCGATCCACGCCTACGGCTCGGAGGAACAGAAGCAGAAGTACCTTCCCGGCATGGCCCGCGGCGAGCTCATCGGCTGCTTCGGGCTCACCGAGCCGCACGGCGGCTCCGATCCTGCCAACATGAAGACTCATGCCAAGCGGCGCGGCAAGGATTGGGTGCTGAACGGCTCGAAGATGTGGATCACCAACGGCGCCATCGCCGACCTGGCGATCGTCTGGGCGATGACCGAGGAAGGCATCCGCGGCTTCATCGTCGACAAGGGCACCCCGGGCTTCGCCGCGCCGGAAATCGAGCGCAAGTTCTCTCTGCGGGCCTCGGTCACCTCCGCGCTTTTCTTCGACAACGTCGTCGTCCCCGAGAGCAACGTGCTGCCCGGCATCGTCGGCCTCAAAGGCCCGCTTTCCTGCCTGACCCAGGCGCGCTACGGGATCGCCTGGGGCGTCATCGGCGCGGCGCAGGCCTGCCTGGCGCAGCTCCTGGATTACTCGAGGAGCCGCATTCTCTTCGAGCGGCCACTGGCACAGAATCAGGCCATCCAGATCCGCCTGGCCGATATGGCGCGACGCATCACCACGGCGCAACTGCTCGCGCTGCAGCTCGGTCGGCTGAAGGACGAAGGCAAGATGCGGCCGCCGCACGTCTCGCTGGCCAAGTGGAACAACTGTCGCATGGCCCTCGACATCGCGCGCGACTGCCGCGACATGTTGGGTGGCGCCGGCATCAGCGCCGAATATGTCCCCGTGCGCCACATGCTGAACCTCGAGAGCGTCATCACCTACGAGGGCACCGAGACCATCCATCAACTCACCATCGGCCGCGAGCTGACGGGTCTCAATGCATTCTGATTAAAATAACGTCGGGGGGCATGATGAACATTCGTCTCTTGGCCGGCGCCGCTCTCGGCGCCGCGGCGGCGCTTTGCGCCGCTCCTTTCTCGCGGGCACAAACATCCGATCCGCCGCCCGCCTGGGCTTTCCCGCTCAACCCACCCGCCAAGCCGTCGAGCAGGCCAAAACACCCTGACGGGCTGGAGCATGTTCCCGGATCGCCGGTCGCCTACACCGACCGGCAGCTCGACGACGGGTTCTTCACGCGCGACTGGTTTCCGAGCGAGCATCCTCCGATGCCGACGATCGTGGCGCGCGGCCGCAAGCCGGCCATGCCGTGCAGTCTCTGCCACATGGCTTCCGGCAACGGCGGACCGGCGGAAGCGGCTCTTCCGGGACTTTCGCCGAGCTACATCATAGAGCAGGTGCAGGAGTTCCGCGCCGGCCGGCGTGCGGCAGCGCAGCCAGAGATGAGATCGGCGAACGATATGGTCTTGGAGGCCAGGGCGGTGAGCGACGCCGACCTCGCCATAGCGGCCCAGTATTTCTCGCGGCTGAGATTCATCTCGCGTTTCCATGTGGTGGAGACCGATACGGCGCCCAAGGTGCACGTGGGGGGCGTCAGCCTCTACATGAAGACTGCCGGCGCCGGTACCGAGCCGCTCGGTGAGCGTATCGTCGAAGTACCGGATGACGCGCGCCAATACAAGCTGGGCAATGCGCACGCGAGCTTCACGGCTTACGTGCCGAAAGGCAGTATCGCGCGCGGCGAGAAGCTCGTTGCGTCCGGGGACGGCGCAGCTCCCTGCCGATCCTGCCATGGACCGGACCTGCAGGGCGTAGGCACCGTACCGCCGCTTGCAGGACGCTCACCCAGTTATCTGGCGCGTCAGCTCTATGACATAGAACATGGCAGTCGGCATGGACCTGTAGTTGCGCCCATGCTGCCGGAGGTCGCGCACATCACGCCAGCCGACCGTATCGCAATCGTGTCGTACCTGGCGTCACTGCAGCCATGAGCAAACGCGACGGCAACCTGATGCAGCGAGTTCCGTGAAACCGGGTCAGGGAATCTTTTCGTCTCGTCCGACCGTCGCGGGCCGGCCGCTCACCATCGCTGTCATGGCGGCCAAGAGATAGGAAGCCGTACCAGGAGCTTGCCAGTACTCGGCGCGCTCGGTGGTGACGCGGAGAATGGACAGGTGCTCGTCGTCCAGGCCCTTCGGATACCAGGCCCGTTGGCCGAGGCTCCACAACTGCGCCGCGAGCGCCTTATCGCGCAGAATGCGCGCGCGCCCTGCGACGGCAACATAGACCCCCTTCGCGGGTTCGGCATAGCCAACACTCACGCGCATATCGTGCGCGAGCTCCTGCGCTTTGGGACTCTGATGGTCCGTAAAGAACCACAACGTGCCGTCAAGGTCACAGCGCAGGGTCTCGACCGGTCTCGTATGGAGAGCTCCGTCCAGGTCCACAGTCGTGAGCAAACCAATGCGGATGCTTTCGACGAGCTCCTTCAGCCTGGTGAGGCCGCCAAGGTCACTCATCGCGGCACCACCGCCGCCCGGAGCCGCGCGAGGTCGTGGTGCCGGGTCGCGATGTCGGAGCGGTCGGCGGCCACACGCAGGTCGCGAAGAACCTCCAGTGAGCGCAGCAGTACCGGCAGCGGCGGCCCGCTCGCCGTGAGGCCCTGCGATTGCTCAGTGTCGAGTTTCGCGGCCGGCTTCTCGATGAAGCGCTTCACCAGCTCGTCGTGGTGCTGGGCCGCCGTCTGTCCGAAGAGGTCGCAGACCTGCAGGAAAGCGCGCGCGTTCCGTTGCCACCAAGCAGTGGCGCGATGGCGCTCGAGCAGCTCCAGAAGTTCGTCCAACAGGCTCTTGCGCGCCATGCAGTCCTTGAGGCGCGCCTGATCGCCCGGCAGCATGAACAGCATCTTGTCGACGAGCAGCTGGCCGTAGTAAGGGTCATTCGCACGGCAGAGACCGAGCAGGAGATCGAGCTCATTGATACCGGAGAAGTCGCCCGCATTGGCGCCCCGATACTCCTGCCGTCCCACACGGTAAGGCTTGTAGTAAGGACGGACGCAATAGAAGAAGCGCTCGACGTCGAGGTTCGCGATCAGTCGGGCGTTCACCTGGATCACTTCCTGCAGCGCGTGCCTGGCGGCTTCGAACATCACATCCGCCGCGGGACTGGATACACCAATATGGACGATGCTCGTCAGCGCATCCGCCGCGCATTGCAGCGAGAGAATGCCGCGGGTGTTCTCGTCGATGAAGAGAAACTCGTCAGTGAGGGATGTGAAACTCTTACGCAATCCTGCACGAGCTTTGTTATGGGTGGTCAGGTGTGCAGTCGCAAACCTCGGCGCCATGCCGAGAGAAGCGCCACAGTGAACTGCAAGCGACGAAGCCTCCGGAAATGGTGAGCGTTCCTCGCGTGCCGGATTCGTGAGCTCGTGCCGTCTCAAGGCCCCCAGGTACATTCCCACATTGCCCAGGACGCCGAATGCGCTGTCGAAGCCCTCACCCGTGTTGCCCTCAGTCCGCAAAGCAGTGACATGCGTGTGCCCCTCGTCGCGCAAGGCATGCTTGATCGCATCGCCCACCCCGATCACTCGCGCTCGGTCCGCCTGCGCGAAGTAGAGCTCCTCGAGCTCGGTGTTCATCTGCACGAACGCTGTGCGGATCCAGTGCTCGAAGGCTTCCGCGTTATTGCTCATGGCCCCATGTTATAGGGAATGAGCGAGAACATTGTCCTCGCCCACGGCCGGCGCCCCGCCCCCGTGCAGAACTTTGGCCTTTCCGCCCGCCCCGGCGCGAGACAATCCGCCTAAGCGGCCTTGACGAGCGCCAGGATGAGCAGAATCACCCCGATCACGACCAGCAGGTGAATGGCGCCAAAGGTGATCTTCACCGCCAGCCACAGCACCAGCCAGGCGATGATGAATACTATGCCGAGCAACGATAAGACAGCCTTCATCGATAGTACCCCCGATCCTGCGACACTACTCACAGAAAAGCCTCAGGTACCGTACGGGTTCCGGCTCATCCAGTATCCGGGCCCGGGGGCGACTGCATGGACAGGAGGGCGGCGCAGTTTCTACTCTGCGCACATGCGAGAGCTGCACGACGTGAAGAAGCTGGACGACCGCTTCGGTCAGTTCCTGGTGCGTGTGCAATGTCCGGCGTGCGGCGCCTCACGTGACATCGCGGCGGAGGCCCTGGCGCGCCTGGCGGGTTGGTCGGTGACTCTCGCCAGCCTGGCGCCGCGATTGCGCTGCTCGAAGTGCGGCGCCAAGGGCGCCGCCACGGTGACCCCCGTCGGCCTGCCGCGGCCGCGGGGGTTCACCAGCAATCCGCACTAACCTTCGGCGTGACGGGTGGCCTCGAAGAGGAACCACACCCGTCGCTCGGTCTCATCGATCCAGTTTTCCAACAGGCTGGCGGTCGCCACGTCGCCGAGCTCGTCGCAGGTGCCGTGCAGCGATCGCATGTAGGCGCCGAGCTGCTTATTGTCCTCGCGCAGCTCAGCAAGCATGTCACGCGGTGTCACGAAGGCGGCGTCGTTATCCTTGAGCCGCTGCAGCCGCGAAATCTGCCCGATCGACTTCAGGGTCTGGCCGCCGATCTTGCGCGCCCGCTCGGCGATGTCATCGGTCATGGCGAAGATCTGCTCGCCCTGCTCGTCCAACAGCAGGTGATAGTCGCGAAAGTGCGGCCCTGACATGTGCCAGTGGTAGTTCTTGGTCTTGAGGTAGAGCACGAAGGTATCGGCAAGAAGTGTGGTCAGCGCGGGAGGAAGGTCTTTCACCGCCTCGGCGCTCAAGCCGGAGGGAGACTCCAACGCTGCAGTTCGTCTGTCGCTAGCCATGATCGATTACCTGCTGCTGCTTGTTGCTGTTACGGGATCATCATATCGCCGCCGGCGACCTCAGACGAGCTTCGCATCCAGGGTGATCTGCGCCTTGAAGAGCTTCGACACCGGGCAGTTCTGCTCCGCATCGCCCGCCAGCCGGGCGAAGGACTCCGCATCGATATTGGGCACTTTCGCCCGCAATGTGAGCGCCGATTTGCTGATCCTGAACCCCTGCCCTTCAGGCTCCAGCGTGACCGCGGCCTCGGTGGCGAGCTCCGTGGGCGTGTGCCCGGCGCGCTCGAGCTGGAAGGCGAGCGCCATGGTGAAGCAGCCGGCGTGAGCCGCCGCAATCAGCTCCTCGGGATTCGTACCCTTCTCGCTCTCGAAGCGGGTTTTGAACAAATACGGAGTCGCCGACAGGACGCCGGAATCGCTGGATAGCTCGCCTTTGCCGGCGCGGCCGTTGCCGCGCCAGACCGCTCTGGCCTTACGGATCATGGGGTTCTCCTCCTACGGGACCGATGGGATGGGAAGCCAGTCCCATATTACTACGGCCCGATTGCGCCGCGTCCACGTCCATTGCCGCCACGATCACCGCGCAGCTGCGGCCTGTATCAAGCCAACAGCTCGCGCAGCGACACGGCCGCAGCCTCAGCAGCCGGCCCCACGATGACGTGCACGCAGTCTGCCGCGACGATGGCCGCGCCGCGCATGCCGAGCTTGCCGAGCGCCGCACTGTCGAGCGCACTGGTGCTCGCCACTGAGATCCGCAGGCGCGAAGAAGCGGGCTCGATGGCGCGCACGTTCGCGCGGCCGCCGAGTGCGGCGAGCAATCCGCGCAGAACCTCCTTCGCCGGCGGCAGCGCGGCCGAAGTTGCGCCCGCATCGGATGCTTGGCGCGGTGGCGGCATCGGGGCCGCCGGCGCTGCGGAGCTCTCCTTTGGCATCGATGCCATGGCTTCGCGTATCTCACTTGCAAGCTGGTCCGCGGTTGGACCCACTACAACCTGCAGCGCAGTGGCCGATGGCTTCACCACGCCCCGTGCTCCCAATCGCTTCAGCGCCTGAATGTCGACCGTATCCTGCGTCCTGACTATCAGCCGCAGGCGCGTCGTGCACGCCGTAACCGACTCGAGATTGCCGGCGCCGCCGAGGGCCGTGACGTATGACCTGGCGCGCGCGGCCGGACCGGCTGCCGTGGGCACGACCTCGGCCGACACGCTCTCGATGTCTTCCCGCCCTGGTGTCTTCAGATCGAATCGGATGATGGCGAAGCGGAAGATGCCATAGTAAAGCCCGAAATACAGGGCGCCGACCGGCAGCAGCAGCAGCGGGTGACTGGCGAATTTGTAGTTGAGCACGTAGTCGAACAGGCCCGCCGAGAAGCCGAATCCGAGGCGCACGTGCAGCGCACGCATGACGATGAACGACAGGCCCGTGAGCAGCGCATGCACGCCGTAGAGCGCCGGCGCCAGGAACATGAATGAGAACTCAACCGGCTCGGTGACGCCCGTGAGGAAGGAAGTCAGGGCGATCGAGGCGAGCAGTCCCGCGACCGCGCGCCGCCTGTCGGGCAGCGCGGTGTGATACATCGCCAGGCACGCTGCGGGAAGACCGAACATCATCACCGGAAAAAATCCCGCCATGAACGCCCCGGCGGTCGGGTCGCCGGCGAAGAAGCGGTTGAGATCTCCTGTGTGGCCGTGATAGTTCCCCACCACGAACCAGGCCAGGCTGTTGATGACGTGGTGCAGTCCGGTGATGATCAGGATGCGGTTGAGTACGCCGTAGCCGAAGAGCCCCCAGGGTCCCGCGGCGAGCACCGCCCGGCTGAGCGAATTCATGCCGAGCTCGAGCCGCTGCCATTCGAGCCCGAATGCCGCCGCGAGAACGAGCGCCGCCACGCCGCTCAGGATCGGCACGAACCGCCGGCCGCCGAAGAAGGCGAGATAGGCCGGCAGACTGACCCGATGGAAGCGGTTGTAGAGCGCACCGCCCAGCAGGCCGCAGAGAATGCCCGCCGGCACCGTGAGCGTCTTCAGCTCGTTCTGCTTGAACGCCTCGATGGCGAGACTCTGCGTCTGACCGCTGAGTGCCAGGAGCGCTGCGGGCGGGGTGATGAACACCTGCGCGCCCTGGGTCGTGACCAGATATGCGACCACGGCCGCGAGCCCCGCGGCACCGTGATTCTCGCGCGCGAGTCCGATTGCCACGCCGACCGCGAACAGCAGGCCGAGATTGTCGAAGATCGCCTGCCCCGCCGCCTGCAGAATAGACAGGTTCAGAAGGTCGGGCTGGCCGAAGCGCAGCAACAGGGCGGCGACCGGCAGCACCGCGATCGGCAACATCAGGGCGCCGCCGATCCGCTGCAATTGGGCGAAGAACTGTTTCATGCGCTACACCGATTCAGGCTCGCTGGCCCGCGCGGCCAGCCGCACCGCAAGCGCCCGCGCCGCCTCGGCGGAGCCCTGCTCGAGGGCCTGGCGCGCCAGGTCGGCGCAGTCCGCCAGCGTCAGCCGGCGGATGAGCGCCTTCATGCGGGGAATGACCGACGGGACGGCCGAGAGCTCATGGACACCGAGGCCGATGAGGACCGCCGCCGCCACCGGGTCGGACGCCAGGCCGCCACATACGGCCACCATGCGCTTGCGCGCCCGCGCGGCTTCCGCGGTGCGGGCTATCAACCGCAACACGGCCGGATGCAAAGCGTCGAGGCGCGCGGCGAGCTCCGGGTGCCCCCGATCCATGGCGAGCGTGTACTGGGTGAGATCGTTGGTGCCGATAGAGAAGAAATCGGCTTCCACGGCGATGGACTCCGCCAGCAACGCGGACGCCGGCGTCTCGATCATGACACCCACCTCGATCGGCTCGTGCCGGCCGATCGCGGCTCGCGCCTCCTCGACCATGGCGCGAACGGAGCGGATCTCCGCCACATCGGTGATCATAGGCAGCAGAATGCGGCACTGGCCGTAAGGGCGCACTCCGAGTATCGCCCGCAGCTGCTGCCGCAGCAGGTCAGGACGCCACAGGCTCGTGCGCACGCCGCGCAGGCCGAGCGCCGGATTCTCCTCGGCCGGCATCGGCAGGTAAGGAATCGGCTTGTCGCCGCCGATGTCGAGGGTGCGGATCGTGAGCGTCCTGCCGCCCAACGCCTCGGCGAGCTGCTGGTACTCGGTGTGCTGCTCGGCTTCGCTCGGCGGCGTCTCCCGATCGAGGAACAGGAACTCCGTGCGCAGCAGGCCGCAGCCTTCGGCGCCGTTGCGCACCGCTGCGTGCGCCTGCGCAAGCGAGCCGATATTGGCAAACACCTCGATGCGCAGACCGTCGGCCGTGTAGCAGTCCTGTTGAGCGGCTTCGCGCTCCGCGGCGCGACGTGCGGCCCGACGCTCGAGCTGTTGTCGTATTGCGGCGAGGCGCTCCGCGCCGGGATCGACGTGCAGCAGGCCGGCATCTGCATCGAGCACGAGCGGTGTGCCTTGCGCAATCTGGCGCACCACGGGTCCGAGCGCGACCAACGCGGGTATACCCATTGCCGCGGCGAGAATGGAGACGTGCGAAGTCGCCCCGCCGGCCGCGAGACCGATGCCCGCAAGCCGACTGGCATCGAGGGCCACGAGTTGCGAGGGCAGCAGCTCCTCGGCGATCACGATGGCATCAGGCGGCAGCTGCTGCGTAGCGCCGCCGGCATTGCCGCTCAAGGAGAGCAACACTTGACTCTCCAGGTCGAGCAGATCGTCGACGCGCTCCGCCAGTCGCGGGTCATCGAGTGAGCGCAGCGCTTCGATACTGGCGCGAATCGCCTGCCGCCACGCATAGCCGGCGCTGGCGCCGGCGACGACGACAGCCAGCGCCTGCTCGCTGAGCTCGGGATCATCGAGCAGCTCGAGGTGCGCTTCGACGATTTCGCGCGCGGTACCCGCGGCCGAGGCGCGCGCCGCTTGCAACCGGGACCGGACCTGAGCTCGGCCGCGCTCCAGCTGCGAGGTCTCGTACGCGACCCCCGCCCCGGTCGGCGTAACCTCGATCTCGCGTACTGCCAGCCGCACGGCCTGCCCTACGGCAACTCCGCGACTGGCGATGACGCCCGGGAGCGCGGCGCCCGCATGCGCTTCAGCAGCATCACTTGCCGTCTGCGGTGGCGCCGAAGTTGGTTTTGAAGCTTCCGCGGGCGCAACGGATCGCGCATCGCCCAGGACAGCCGCGACTGCCGCCAATGCGCCGCCCGCATCCGCGCCCGTGGCGCGAACCTCGAGTTCATCTCCCTTGCGCACGCCCAGCTTCATCAGGGCCACGGTGCTGCGCGCATTGGCGATGCGCCCGTGCGCGGCAAGGCTGACCTGCCCTGCGAGCCCCTTGAGCGCATTCACGATCTGCGCCGCCGGGCGGGCGTGGATCCCGTGCTCGAGCGCGACGCGCAGGCGCCGCGTCTCGCCTGCCCCGATCTCATTACGCCCGTCTGCCGCGCGCGGCTCATCCGCGCCGTCGCGTGCGCCCGTCGCGCCGATCGGAGCGATCTCCATGAGGACATCGCCGACCGCGACCGCGCGATTCTCGCTGCTGCGCGCGACCGTAAAGCCGCAGCCCTCCATCACCAGGATCGGGGTCAGCAGACTCCTGGCGCGCCGCGCAATGAGATCGAGATCGAAGGTCAGCAGCCGCTCGCCCGCGACCACTCGCCGCCCCGGCTGCACGTGCGCCTGGAAGCCCGCGCCCCCGAGGCCCACCGTGTCGATGCCGACATGCATGAGGATCTCGGCGCCGCCGTCGGTGCGCAGCGTGACCGCATGCCTGGATTCCGGGAGCGCGATGATCTCTCCATCACAGGGCGCATGCAGCGTGGCGCCCGTGGGGTCCACGGCAAGCCCATCGCCCAACATCCGGGCCGCGAAGACCGGATCCGGGATCTCCTCGAGCGGCGTGCTCCAGCCCGCAAGCGGCGCCAGCAGGATGATGCCGCGCTGCGGCTCAGTGGCGCGCATGTTGGGGCGAGGCTTGCGGCACCAGGTGCGAGCGCAGCGCATTCAGCAGAGCGTTGCGCGGGTCGTCCTCGCCCAATACCCAGATCATCACGCCGCGCAGCCGCTCGCGGCGGGCGAAGTCGGCCTTGATGCCGAGCGACAGCGGATCGTCGTAGCTGAAGAAAATGTGCTGCCGGGCGTTGTACAGCCACGGCGCCTGGGCGGTGGCGCTCCAGTGGCGAACCCAGTCAGGGTCGGTGAGAAACTGCGCGCGGACGGTCTTCCAAGGTGTTTCCGCATATATCCCGGCGTACTTCGAGTAGAGCCCGTCGTCCTGCGCCGCGACCCCAGTGAAGCCGCGGCCGTAGAACGCAACGCCCAACATGATCTTGGCCGCGGGGACCTGCTGGGATTCGTAGTAGCGCACCGCGCTCGTCAGGTTGTCACGGGAGCGCTGCGGCTCCGGCGTCGCGTCGCGCGGGTCGGCAGCGAGGGGCGCGTTGAAGCCACTCAACGGACTGAAGATGGTGTTCATGTCATAGGTCATGACGTTCAGCCAATCCACCGAGCGCGCGAGCGCCGCGAGATCGTAGCTGTCGCTGACCGAATAGGCGCCGCCCTGCTGCCAGGTGCCGGCCGGGGTTGCCACCGTGAGGAGGTAATGGCGATGCCCCTTGCGGCCGAGCGCATCGAGCTGCCGGCGCAGCTCCCGCACCAGTGCGGTGGCATCGGCCCGGTCCTGCGGCCGCGAGCCGTTCATGCCGCCGTGCACCGGGAATTCCCAGTCGAGATCGATCCCGTCGAACCCCTGCGTCACCAGAAATGCCTCAATACAACTGGCCGCAAATCTGCCGCGAGACCGGTCCGTGAGCGCGATGTCGGAGTATTGCGGCGCCGCATCCCAGCCGCCGATGGAGACGATCAGCCGCAACTGCGGATGCTGCCGTCGCAACTCCCGCAGCGCGGCGAAAGTGCCGAGCTGAGCGGCGGTCGGCGGGATACACACGCCGGCATCGTTCGGCTCGCCGAAGGCATAGATCAGATCGTTGATCTGCGCCGCGGGTATCCGCGATACCGGCATGCCGCCATCGTAGTACGCAGCGATCCCAGGCGCCGCTGCCGCGCAAACCGACGCTGCGAGCAGGCCCAAGAGGACCCCCAAGGGGGTGAGCGATCTCATGACGAATGGTACCCCATCCCGCAGCCGGGGTGCCCGAATCGCCGCGGGTCGGGGGGATG
>JBOIAB010000283.1:0-28831 GCA_050738635.1 Steroidobacteraceae bacterium | reverse complement strand
TCATGCGCGCCGCGCTCTGGGTGAACGATGCGCTCAGCGCCGATCGCAATCGCGCCGTCCGCGAGGACCGCCGCCTGCCGCGCGGCATGATCCTGAGCGAGTCCGCGGCCCGGGCGGCGCTCCCGGGCATCGAGCTCGCGGGCTGCAACGGCGCGGCGGCCTGGTACGATGCGGTGTGCCTGGATACCGAGCGGCTGCTGCTCGCGGTCATCACGGCAGCAGCCGGGGCCGGAGCTCACGTTGCCAACTACGTACGCGCGACAGGACTGCTCGCGCAGCGCTCCCGCATCCGGGGTGTACACGCGCGGGATGAGCTCTCGGGACGCGAAATGGAAATTCGCGCGAAGTTCCTCATCAATGCCGCAGGGCCCTGGGTCGAGGACTGGCTGCCCGCCGGCGCCGGCCGGCCGAAGGCGCCCATGTTCCGCGCCTCGCGGGCCTTCAACCTGCTGACGCGGCCGCTGCCGTTCGCCGATGGAATCGGACTCACGGTGCGCGCGCATGGCAGCACCGACACGACGTATTTCATATTGCCCTGGAACGGCTACTCGCTCATCGGCACGCGCCACCTGCGCTGCGATCCCTGTCTCCGTTCGCCCGACGTCATGCGCGAGGAAGTGCTCGCGTTCGTGAGCGATCTCAACACCGTCCTGGGCGAGCATCGATTGACGGCCGCCGACGTGCACGGCGTGTTCTCAGGCCTCCTGCCGGAGGCGGACGACAACTCGGGGACAGAAGTCGCCCTCGAGCGTGACCCGCAGGTGATCGACCACGAGCCGGCGGGACTGCGCGGCCTCCTGTCCATCGTTGGCGTGAAGTGGACCATCGCGCCGGCCGTCGCTGCCGACGCCGTGCGAATGGCCTGCCAGCAGCTCGGCGTCGTCGCTGAGCTCACCCGACGCCCACGCAAGCTCGCGCCCAAGGCGAGCTCGTTCTTCGCCGGTCCCGAAGGCGCGCCGGCCCTCGATTCCGCCCTGGTGACGCATCTCGAGCAGTGTTATGGCGCTGCGCACCGGCACCTGGTCGCGCTCATCAGCGCCGAGCCCACACTCGCCGCGCGAGTCGTGGCCGACCTGCCAGTGGTGCTCGCGCAGGTCGCGTATGCAGCGCGCGCCGAAATGGCCGTGCGCCTCGCGGATGTAGTCCTGCGCCGCACGCCGCTCTATCTCAGCCGGATGCTCGATCGGCAGGCGCTCACCGCGTGCGGGGCGACACTCGCCCGTGAGCTGCGCTGGAGCGCCAAGGAGACCGGCGCCCAGGTGGATGAGGCGGCGCGCGAGCTCGCGGCCTTTCGCGGGCCCCTGGTGTGCGACCTGGAGCCCGCCGCAGCCTGATTTGAGGAGTCTCACATGCCCACCACCAGTCCCGTTGCCCGCCACCCCGTTGCCGCGCCGCCGCAAAGCAGCGACACCCCCTGGCAGCTGCAGATGTACGCGAAATCGCTGAAGAAGCGGCAGAAGGTGGACCTCTTGCTGCGCCTGCTCGGGCCGGTGAACGGCAAGCCGTGCCTGCTCATCTCGGGCCACGACAACAACGGCGCCATGAACTGGCACTTCCGCGCCGCCGGCGGCAAGTGGAGCTGGGGTCAGGTCTACCCGCAGGGAATCGGCGAGATGGCGGAGTTCCTCGGCGATCCCGTGGCGCACGTCGACATCAACCGCTTTCCCTTCCCCGATGAGGCCTTCGACGTCGTCATCGTGATCGACGTACACGAGCACTTCGCCGACTTGAGCGGCATCAACCGCGAGATTCGTCGTGTGCTGGCGCCGGGCGGACTCGCCATCATCACCACGCCGAACGGCGACACCCGCCTGCCTGTCGCGCTGCTGAAGCGCGTGGTGGGGATGGGACCGGCGACCTATGGTCACGTGGTGCAGGGCTACCGCGTTCGCGAGCTCGAAGGCATGTTCCGCGCGGTCGACATGCGTCCGGTTGCGAGCGGCGGCTACTCGCGCTTCTTCACCGAGCTCGCCGAGCTCGTCATCAACTTCGGCTACGTGAAGGTGCTGGCGCGCAAGAAGGAGCATCCGCCGGTGATGGAGGGCACCATCGCCCCGACCTCGCGCAAGGAGCTGGAAGCCGTACGCAAGGAGTACCGCATCTACTCGCTCATCTATCCCTTCATGTATCTCTTCTCGCTCTGCGACAAGATCATTCCGGGCCGCGGCGGCTACGCGGTCGCGGTCGCGGCCCGCAAATGAGCCGGCGCGTACTCGTCACCGGCGCGGGCGGCTTTATCGGCTCGCACTTCGCACCGTATCTCGCGCGGCGCGGCTTCGAGGTGAAGGCCATCGACGTGCATGCGTCGGCGGGGCATCAGGGGACGGCGGCAAGCGGTGTGGATTTTCGGCTGCAGGACATCCGCGACCCGCACGGGCTCGCGGTCGCGCTCGAGGGTGTCGATACGGTATTCAACCTCGCGAGCGTGCACCTCGATGTGCATGCGGCGCCGGAACAGTTCGAAGCGGTCAACGTCAAAGCGCTCGAGCAGCTCATCGAGCTCAGTGCGGTCGCGCAGGTGCGCCGTGTCGTACAGGTGAGCAGCGTCGGCGTGTATGGTCACGTCGCCCATCCGCCCGCGACGGAGGATGCGCCACTCAACCCCGAGAATGATTACGAACGGACCAAGGCCGCCGGCGAGAAGGCGGCGCGCAAGGCCGCCCGCCGCACGGGAGTCGATCTCGTCATCGTGCGGCCATCATGGGTGTATGGCGTGGGTTGTCCGCGCACCGCCAAGCTCATCCGCTCGCTGCGCAAGCGGCGGTTCTTCTTTATCGGCCGGGGTAACAATCTGCGCCATCCGATCTATATCGACGACCTCTCGGCCGCCCTCGAGCTCGCCGCCGCGGCCGGAGCCGAAGTCTCCGGGCGGACATTCAACATCGCGGGCCCGCGCTGGATGACGGTGGAGGAAATGGTCGGCGAGTTCGCGCGCGCGCTGAGCGTGCCGCCACCCGCGTTTCACGCACCGCGCTGGCTCGGTTTCTCGGTGGGTTGGGCAGCGGAGCAGGTGAGCGCCGTGGTCGGCGCGGAGCCGCCGGTCTCGCGACGCACGCTCGCCTTCTTCGAGAACGACAACGCCTTCGACATCGCCGCGGCGCGGGAGTCGCTCGGCTTCGAGCCCCGCACCGAACTTCCGGGGGGTGCGCGTCAGGTCATCGCGAGCTGCTCGGCCGCAGGCTGACCTCGGGCTGCACCGGACGCGAATCGCCCTCGCGTGCCGGGCGCAGGAAGGGCAGCGCCAGCCAGCCCGTGAAGAGGATGCGCACCAGCCATCCGGCGGAGATGCCATACAACACAGCTACCAGACCCCACGGACCGGTAAGGAAGGCACCCGCGACGCTGATGCCGATGGAGCCCCAGCAGCCGATGCTCAGGATGCGCAGGCGCCGCTCCTCGCCGCAGGACACCACCACGGCGGTGGTGAAGCCGCTCAGCACTTTCAGGAATCCCGAGACCAGCGTCGCAGCGATCAAGGCGTGCGACAACGCATAGCGCCCGGCTGTCAGCCAGCGCGCGAGCGGCGGGGCGAGTAGCCAGATGGCGACGGAGCCCGCTGCGACCGTGACAAAGACCAGCGCGGCTTCGCGCGCGACCTTCGCCCGCCGGGCCTGCGCGCCGCCCGAGACGCGCAGTGTCGGGATGAGCGTGAATTGCACGGCGGCCTGCAGCAGCCGGAACGGTGAGCTGACGAGCGCCGCAAGCACACTGTAGACGGCAAGATCGTGCAATCCGACGATGGGCCCGAGGAGCAGACGCTCGAGCTGCATGAACCCCGCGCTACAGGCCTGCACTGTCCACAACGACATCGCCTCCCAGCGCACTTCCCAGGGCTGGGAGCGATCTTCACCGACCGTTTGCTGGTGGCGTACCAGCGACCAGATGGCGATGGCGCCGAGGACGCCCGCCGCGCCGATGAGCAGGCAGACCTCACTCGCGGTGGTGAGGCCAAAGCCGACATCGAGGATCGCCACCAGAGCGAGCGCGCCATTGAGGACCTGCACCACCCAGACCGCGGCACGCAGGCGCTGCTGGCCCTGAAAATGTCCGCCGGCCGACTGCGCGATCCCGAGGGCGAGCGCGCCGAGCGCGACGTCGGCCACGAGGGCCATGGAAAGGTGATAGACGAGAGCTCCGACGGCTGCAGCTGCCAACGCTGTCAGGACGCAGGCCCCCAGCGCCGCACGCCGCCAGTGCGCATCGAGGCTGATGCCGCGTCGGGCCACGACCTGGTCGAGCCCAAGAGGCGCGATGAGTCCCGCAAACGAGACGATACCTAGAAAGAGCGATACGAGGCCGTATTGCTCGGTCGGCAGCAGCCGCGCGAGCAAGAGGCTCCCGAGACTGAAGCCAACACCGCCGACTCCCATCGCCGCGGCGGTGCGCAGCGATGCCGACCGGAAAAACGCCGTCAGCATCAGGACGCGGCCTGAAGCACCGGGCGCGGCACGAGGTGCGGCAGCGGATGCACGGCTGCGGTGAAAACCGGAGCGGCGTCCTCGCGTGCTGAGCCGCGTAGCAGCAGACGCTCCCAGAGCGCGAGGTTGAGGAGCGTCCAGAAGAGATGGCTATGGTTGTGTCGCCGCTCCTGATGCTCGCGCCATAGCCGCTCGAGGGCCTGGCGGCGGAAGTGCTCGCCGATGATGCCGGAGGAGAATACCTCATCGCGCGTCAGCGTCTGCAGCTCGCCGCGGATCCAGTTCTTCATCGGGATGCTGAAGCCCTGCTTGGGGCGCATCGCGATGCCGGGCGGCAGCCGCTCGCGCATGGCGCTCTTCAGCAGCCACTTGGTGGTGAGACCGCGCAGCTTGGCGCTGCTCGGCAGCGAGTAGCAGAACTCGACCACGCGGTGATCGAGGAAGGGCGGGCGTACCTCGAGGCCGCAGGCCATCGACATCTTGTCCACCTTCATGAGCACGCTGTCCGGCAACACGGTGTTGAGCTCGACATACTGCTCGCGCAATCCACGCTCGCGCGGTGCCTGCGCCGACCAGCGCTTGACCGGCGTGAAGGGATCCGTGTCGAGGCCGCGCAGGAACTCCGGCTCGAGGATGGCGGCGGTCTGCGCCGGATCGCTGAAGTACTGCCAGCGGATGTGCTCGCCGTCCGCGCTGAGGAGCGCGCCCTGCAGGAAGCGCTTGAGAACGTTGCTGGCGCCTTTCTTGAGCTCGTTGTCGGGCAAACACGCGACCGCCGCACGGTAGAGGCGCTGCCGTTGCGGCAGCGGCAGGCGCTCCAGCCAGGAGTTGGCTTTGCTCGCCCGGAAGCGGTCGTAGCCCATGAGGAGCTCATCGCCACCGTCGCCACTCAAGCAGACCTTGACGTAGCGGCGCGCCTCCTCGCAGATCAGCATGAAGGGCAGGTTGGAAGGATCGGTGGTCGGCTCATCGAGGTGCCACACCGAGCGCTCGATGGCCGCCGCGTCGACCGGGCGCACGAGGAGCTCGGTGTGACGGGTATGGAAATGCTCCGCGACGCGGCGCGCGTACCCGAGCTCGCTGAAGGAGGCCTCGCGATAGCCGAGCGCGAAGGTCTGCAGACCCGCCGGCAGCGTGCGGCTGAGGAAGCTCACCACGGTGCTCGAATCGACGCCGCCCGAGAGGAAGGCGCCGAGCGGCACATCGCTCATGGTGTGCTCGGCGCAGGCGCTCTCGAGCAATGCCGCAAGGGTCTCCTCGTCAGGCTCGACCTGCCGCGGCTCGAGCGACCAGTAGCGGCTGAGTCGCGCGTGTCCGTCCTCCAGGGTGAGCAGGCACCCCGGAAGGAGCTTGCGCACCCCGGCAAAGAGCGTTTCCGGTGCCGGCACGAACTCGTAGCCGAGCAGGTCGAGCAGTCCCTGCCGATTGAGGGTGCGCGGCAACGTGGGATCGGCGAGCAGCGCCTTGATCTCCGAGGCGAACCGCAGCCGGCCGCCCGAGAGAGCGTAGTAGAGCGGCTTCAGCCCCAGCCGGTCGCGCGCCAACACCAGCCGCCGGCGGCGCGCGTCCCAGATGGCGAGCGCGAACATGCCGGTGAGGTGGCGGGCGAAGTCGAGGCCATATTCCTCGTAGGCGTGGACGACCGCCTCGGTGTCGGTGCGGCTGCGGAACACGTGACCTTTGGCCTGCAGCCGCGAGCGCAGCTCCAGATGGTTGTAGATTTCCCCGTTGAAGGTGATCCAGACGGTGCCGTCCTCGTTCGAGAGCGGCTGCCGCCCGGCCTCGCTGAGATCGACGACGCTGAGCCGGCGATGACCGAGCGAGACGCCCTCGGCTACGTAGCTGCCGTGGTCGTCCGGACCGCGGTGCACAAGCCGCGCCTTCATCCTCTCGATGAGACGCTCATCGCTCCAGTTAAATCCACAGATGCCGCACATGACGCCCCCTTAATCCCGTCGCCAGCGTTCCGGGTGTCGGCGCTCACACCCGCAATATGCAGGCCCAGGTACCGGTTACCACGGTTGAGCTGCCGCTCACGACGGCCGACGGGCGGCGGGTATGGTTTCTGCTAAGCCCAGGGCGTGTCCGCGGCCCACCCAGTCAGAGCACATCCCGAGCCGGCCATCTCGCGTCATCGTCGGACCCATCTTCCGGTCATCGTTCATGCCGATGACTTCGGGGAGACGGTGGACATCACGGAGGGCATCTGCCTGGCGATCGAAGCCGGAGTCGTCACCAGCACATCGGTCATGGCCAACATGCCCGGAACGGCGGAAGCGCTGCGGCGGGCGCCACGGCTCGCGCTGCAGGCGAGCTTCGGCGTACACCTCAACCTGTGCGAGGGACGGCCGCTCACCAGCGGCGCGACTTTGACGGACGCCGACGGCCGCTTCCTGCGCAAGCGGACGTTGGCGGCGCGCGCGCTCACCGGAAAGCTGTCGCTGCCGGAGCTCGAGGCGGAAGTCGCGGCGCAGGTCGGACTGCTGCACGATGCCGGCCTGCGACTCTCCCATCTCGATGGCCACAAGCACCTGCACCAACTGCCGATCGTGTGTGCGGCGGTTGCGAACGTATTGCCGAGGTTCGGCATCGAGAGAGTGAGAATTACAAGGCTCGCCAGCTGGTTGCGGGCGCGCGGCGCGATGACCCTCGGGCGCGAAATCGCCGCCCGGCATGCGGCGCGGGTGTTCGCGCGCGCCGGCCTGCGCTCGCCCACGCGCACCGTCGACCTGCGTGACCTCATCGCCGGCAATGCGCTGGCGCAGGCAGCGGGGCGCGGCACCGGCCCTGAGCCGGTCGAGATCTGTTGCCATCCGGGCACGGCTGCGGCCGATGTGGGCAAGCCGGGGAGTCACCGGCGGCAGGATGAGCTCGAATATCTGCTGTCACCTCGGTTCCGCGCGGTGTTGGCGGCGAGCGGCGCGGCGCTCGTGAGTTACTGGCGAGTATGAGGCGCCCGGGGGTCGCATGCGCATTCTCAAAATAGTTCCCCAGGCTTTCTACGCTCCCCGCGGTACGCCGTTGAGCGCATACCATCGCGCGCGTGAGTTGCTTGCACGCGGACACGAGGTCGACATCCTGACTTACGGCATCGGCGAGTCGCCGCCGGGACTCAACGTGCGTCTCTTTCGCGCCCGCGGGCCGCACTTCTGCCGCACGGTGCGCGCCGGCCCCTCGGGACGAAAGATCTGGCTGGATGTGCTCCTCTTCGCGAGTCTCATCGGCCGGCTCTGCCGGCAGCGCTATGACGCGCTCTACGCGCACGAGGAGGCGGCGCTGTTCGCGCGCATCGCCGGCGCGCTCTTTCGCATCCCCTATGTCTATGACATGCACTCGAGCCTGCCGCTGCAGATCACGGACTGGAAGTTCAGCCGCCGCCGCTCGGTGGTGGCGCTGTTCCGTTGGGTCGAGCGGCTGAGCGTGAGCGGCGCCTGCGCGGTCGTCGCCATCTCGCCGGCCGTGGCGCGCGCGGCCCGGCATGCCTGGCCGGATGCCCTCTGTATCGTGCTCACCAATTACTTCGAGGCCGGTCAGGCGGCCCACGGCGGCGATCGCGAGGCGATCCGCGCCCGTCACGGAATCGAGCCGCAGCAGAAGCTCATCGTCTACACCGGCTCGTTCGTCGCGCTGCAGGCGCTCGATCTGTTGCTCGAGGCGGCGCCACGGGTGCTCGCCTCGGTCCCGCAGGCGCGGTTCCTTCTCATCGGCGGCAAGGACGCCGAGATTAAGGAGCTTCGCGCCACGGCCACTCGCCTCGGCATCGCCGATAAAGTGATCCTCGAGCAGGCGCGCCCGCAGGCCGAGATCCCGGGCTATCTGGCGGCTGCCGACGCGTTGGTCTCACCGCGGGTGCAGGGCATCAACCCTCCGGGCAAGCTCCTTTCGTATCTTGCCTCCGGCCGGCCCGTCGTCGCGACGGACACGCTGGTGCACAACCAACTGCTCACCAACGAGTGCGCGATCCTGACACGACCCGATGCGGCTGGACTTGCCGACGGCCTCGTAGCATCGCTCACCGACACGGCACTCACCGCCAGGATGACGCAAGGGAGCGAGCGAGTGCTCGCGAAGCTGTGCTGCCCATCCGCTCGCGACGCCGCATACGAAGAGATCGCGTCGGCCGTGCGTGAGGCGGCGGCACTGCACACGCATGCGCCCAACCATCGAGCCTCGTGACATCGAGAGCCACGGGCCGGCCGGCGCGGACGGCGGCTCGCCGTTGCTGAAACTCGTAAAGCGAGGGCCGTCGCCGCACAGGCGTCGCTGGCAGCTCGCGGCCGCCTTGGCGGTGGTTGTCGTCATCATGATAGTCGGGCTCGCGGTCCCCGGCTTACGCATGCGGGCGGAGGCGCTGGCGCTCGATGTCAGCGGGCAGATCCCCGATCTCGGGGTCGGCGATCTCATCGCCATGATGCGCCCGGGATCCGGCCAGTTGGAGCTGGGGCGGCTCATCGACACCCACAACCCGTACCCCGTGATCCATGTGCCGCGGCTGACGGCCGCGCAGCTGAGCGACGGCATGAAGCTCTTTGCCCGGCAGTGCGCGGGCTGCCACGCGCCCGATGGATTAGGCGGGCCCGGAGCGCCGGCACTCGTCGGCCGGCCGCTGAGTCACGGTGAGATGCCGTGGTCCATGTATCGAACCATCCGCTATGGCATCGCCGGGACCGGCATGCCACCGCACCCGCTCAGCCGGCAACAGCTCTGGGAACTGGTCGCCTACGTGCGCTCGCTGCGGGTGCCGGCCGTGGACAAAGAGATCCCCGCGGCAATGGCGGCGAAGCTGGCGCGGGTGAATGTGCCCTACACGAAGTTGGCGCAAACCGCCGCCGCCGGCGACGAATGGCTGACCTACGGCGGCTCGTATAGCGGCGACCGCTTCAGCACGCTGGCGCAGATCAACACCGGGAACGTCGCACGGCTGGCGTTGCGCTGGCTGTATCCCTTCGGCGGCAACCACTGGGAGATCGAGTGCTCGCCGCTCGTCAGCAACGGCATCATGTACGTGACCGGACCGGGCGGGCAGGTGATGGCGCTCGATGCGCTCACCGGCACGAAGCTCTGGGAGCACGACCATTACTTCAAGCTGGAAGGCGACGGCGAGGGCCCGTTGGGGCAGAACCGCGGCGTGGCGCTACTCGGCAATCGAGTGTTCGCCGCGACATGGGACTCGACGCTCACGGCGTTGTCGGCAGCAACGGGCAAGGTACTTTGGACTCAGCGTGTGGGACCTTATCCCGGCACCTGGATCAGTGCGGCGCCGCTGGCGTTCGGTGATCTCGTGCTTGTCGGTGTCACAACACCGACGGGCGAGGGGCGAGGCTACCTAGCTGCCTACGATGTCAGGACCGGCAAGCTGCGTTGGCGTTTCATGACGATTCCCGGGCCGGGCCAGCCGGGCCATGACACCTGGGCCGGCGATTCCTGGCGCACGGGCGGTGTCGGACCCTGGATGACGGGTACGTATGATCCGGCGAGCGATGTGCTCTACTGGGGAGTCGGCGGCCCGCGGCCGGATTTCGATGCCTCGACCCGCAGGGGCGACAACCTCTACTCCAATTCGATCATTGCGCTCTCTGGCAGCACCGGCAAGCTGCTGTGGTATTTCCAGTCCACCCCAGCGGACATTCACGACTGGGACGCCGTGCAGGTGCCGATGATCGCTGACCGCCCGGTGGACGGGCACATGGCCCACCGCCTCCTGTGGGCGAACCGCAATGGCTTCTATTACGTGATCGACCGCACCACGGGCGCGTTCGTGCGTGGGGTGCCGTTCGTGCGCGAGAACTGGGCAACGGGCCTCGATGCGCACGGCCGGCCGATCCACGCGCCGATGAGTCGCAGTTTCGAGGGCCATCTGGTGTTTCCCAGCGCCCGGGGCGGCACGAACTGGTGGCCGCCGAGCTACGACCCGGATCTTGGGCTCACTTTCATCCCGGCGCTGGAACAGGGCATGACGCTCTTTCCGACGGAGAAGACGCTGCCGACCTCCGAGCTATCGTTCTATACGGCCGTGCGGGCGGTGGATGCCTACACCGGCAAGCTCGTCTGGGAGCATCGCGAGGCCGAGCGGACGGGTGACTCAACTGTGTCAGGGATGCTGAGTACGCACGGTGGCCTGGTGTTCGCGGCCGCCGACGGGCAGTTCTTCGCATTGGATGGGCACTCCGGCCGCACGCTCTGGACCGTAGGCGCCGGTGGGACGACGTATGCGGCTCCGGTCACCTTCGCAATCGGCGGTCAGCAGTTCGTATCGGTGGTGATCGGGCGGTCACTCCTGACCTTCGCGCTGCCTCAGGAGCAGGAGGCGCCCTCGGGCGGCGCCTCCGCAAACTGAATCACCTGGTCACGCTCGCCTCAGGAACGAGATCAGGGCAAGTATCAGGAAGATGACGAAGATGACCTTGGCGATCATGGCGGCCGTGGCGGCCAAACCCCAGAAGCCAAGGATCCCGGCAATGATGGCGACGATGAGAAAGACAACGGCGTAGTAAAGCATCCAGGGGCTCCTGTCGGTTCTAGGAGTCGAAGCGCAACTTTCGGTCCCGTGGGCTGGGCAGCAGCTGCCCGAGCCCCGCGCCGCCGCCCATTGTCACGCTCACGCTTCATCGAAATGGAGTCCCACGCGTCTACACCGGCTGCCCCGCCGCCAGCAGGCGCTGCTTGAGCTCCGCGAGTTGTTTGGAGGCCGCGGCCTGCTCCGCGTCGGGCGGGGCGAGCTGCGCCAGCAACTCCACCGCCCCCTGATAAGTGAGAGTGGCGCTATCCAGGTGCCGCCGCCTCTTGTCGCCCTCTGCCAACGTCGTGGCCGCATCGAGGTGCCAGCGAACGACGGTCAGTTGCGACTTGAGATGTTCGAGGATCCTGAATTTCTCCACGGAATGCGCCTCGCGAAATCCCAACCTGGGAGTAGACACGCATGATCCGTGCCGCTGCGGCCAGGCGACAAAACTGAACGAACAATGAATGAGTTAGGTTGAGATGGAGGCCGGAGCTCGCGGTCGCTGAACGGAGACGACGCCAACTTTGTAGCGCAAAGAAAACGACCTACCAGCGATACGAGAACGAGAAACTCAACGAGCCCTGGGTTCGGCGTTCAACCAGCGGGCTGGCGCCGGCGCTGCCCAAGAGCTCACTCGCCGAAAGATTGACGTTGCCGAGAAGGTGCTTGGTGAAAAAGCGCGTCGCGCTGAAACCGAATCCCGCCGACTCCAGTCCGCCACGGGCATTGAAGACGGGGTAGCCGGAATTGAGCGCCTGCAACGCGCTGATGCCGTAGCCTGTCTGTTCGTGCTTGCGATCGGCGAGCGTCACCGACGGTCCCGCAAACATCACGAACTTGCGCGAGCTGCCGGGAAGTGGCGTGTAGACTTCGAGATCACCCACCAGTCCCGCGGAGCCGCCCGCGATCCTTCTGATGTCGGCACGCAAAATCATCGGCAGACGCTTCGAGATCACGTAGGAGCCGGAGAGCTTGACGAAGGGGGCGCGTGGGATGTCGCCGAGACCCCGCAGCTCGCCGTAATCGGACTCCTCGCGGCGACCCATGTCGACGCCTACAGAAAGCGAGACACGATATTTCTTGCCTTCCAGGAAGTCGACGCCGAGCCCCTCACCGCTCGAGAAAAAGACCCGATCGTGGTAGCGAATATCGATCGCGGGCCCTTCCGATAAGCGGTATTGGCTGGCGCCGCTATAGGCGGGCTGCGCGTCGGCGGCGAGGCCCAGAATGACGTCCCACTTGGGTACCTGCGGCGCGAACAACTTCTCCAGCTCGATGCCGCCGGGATACTGCCACTCCTGCATCGGTGAGGGCGTCTGAGCGGAAGCGGCGCGTGCGCCACAGGCCATGATCGTCGCGAGCACGCACAGCGCTAATATCTTCTTCAGCAACAGGGCGGCTCCATCCGGGGTCAACGGCAGAGTAGCACGCTTGTTCCACGGCTTGGCAGTCACACCCCCCGGGCGATCAGCCGGCGTCGTGAAAAATAATCCCTAGCGTCTGTCGTCGCCCGGAGCGGACACAGCTAACGCCGTGGCGAAGGTTGACGCGATAATCGCCACGCGTCCCGCGCACTGGCCGATGATGGACCGCGAACACGACGGCATCGCCTTGCGCGAGCGACACTACTTCCGCGCGCGACTGCATCCGTGGCCGCTGCTCGGTGAGTACGAACTCCCCGCCCGTGAAGTCTTGGCCGGGCTGCGACAGGAGCAGCGTGAGTTGCAGCGGAAATACCCACTCGCCATAGAGATCCTGGTGCAGACAGTTGTAATCCTCAGGCCCGTACTGCAGCAGCAGCGGCGTCGGTTTCACCTGGCCCGCCGCGTGACAGCCCTCGAGGAACGCAGCCAGAGTCGCGGGATAATGCTGCTGCGCACCCAGGCGCCGGCTCCATTCATTCGCGACGGGTGCGAGATGCAGATAGATCTCGCTGCGCAATCCGGCGACGAGCGGCGGCAGGGGATAGGCAAAATACTTGTACTCGCCCCGTCCAAAGCCGTGTCGGCTCATCACGACGCGGCTACGGAAGCGGCCGTCGTCAGCATAAAGGTCAGCAAGCTCGCGGCAGGATTGTGCAGAGAGAAGCTGCGGCAACACCGCGCAGCCGCGCGAATCGAGCTGGGTCGCCACGACCATCCAATCGATGGACTTAATATCAAGACTATTCAGTAGCTTAGGAGTCATTCCTTGATTTTACTGCAGCATCCGCCGCGGTACTCGCCATTTCCGGCTGTTACGGCTCCTGGCGAGCCTGAGCTGCGGCGCGGAGCGAAGGGTCATCGTACCGCGCCGTAAGGACGAGATGCTCCGACTGCAGAATTTTGTCCGCAGCGCCCGTACCTAACGACGCGTACGAGTGGATTCGTTCCTCGCGAGCGTATGGGAGTAGCGTTGCCGGGTCGACGACGATGCGAGTATTGATCGAGGCGGCAAAGTCCATGTCAGGAGACCCAGGAGAAGAGCCGACGAGATCTGCAAGGAGGTTGTTGATAGTCGTCTGATCAGGCGTGGCGTGAAGCACGATCTCGACGCACTTCTTTTCCACGGCGCCGGTGGTACAGGGCACCACGCGGGTGAACGCAAACTCGATCCGCTGCGGCACGTCGAACCAGGTCGCACCGGGAAGCAACAGCGGCGCCGACATCTCGTACCAGACACCCTGCTCGAGGCTCGCACCGATCCACATGGCGGTCTCGAGCTGGTAGTTTTCCGCCGCCTGGGCCTCGAGGAGGCCGCGCGAGAGGGTCTTGCCCGCGGTAGCGAGCGCATCCTTCATGGCTCTGTGTCCATCCGGACCTGGAGGAGTGCCGGCACGGATCAGCGCCGAGGTCCTGGCGATGAGCCGAAGCCCGAAAGACTCTGAGTCCGTGACGCCAGCGAAGCCTCCCGTGGCGCTGACATTGAAGTCCACCGCAGGCAATGCCGCGGGCGCAAATGCGAGCTGAGGCAATTTCGGGCTCTTCTCGATCGGCCAGACTCCCGGCTCATAGGCGCTCAGGCGGTTGCTGTAGGAGACCGCCCAGCCGCCATTGCGGGCGGCGGCGATGTGGCGCTCGAAATCCGCCGCCCCACGGCTATGGACGATCTGGCCCGCGCTCAAGCAAACGCGGCGCCGTTCGAGCGCGATTTGCGCATCGGCCGGATGCCAGCCGAACTTGAAGGTTGCGCGGCGTTGCGGGAAGTCGCGCATGAGGCCCGCGACCTGCGCCGCACCGGCCGGCTGACCGCGCCAGGCCAGAAGCAGCTGGTAGTTCTGGCGTGCATCGTCCCGGAACCCGTAGTCCCGGTCCATGTGCAGCGCCGTCTCGAGCGCCGTGATCGCCGCTGCTTCGTTGCCTAGCTGATGCAGCGTGGCCGCCGCATCGAACCGCATGACGACCATCGAGTGATAGTCAAACTCGCTGCGATAGAGCGTGACTGCGCGGCGCGCCGCCTCGAGAGCCGCCAACAGCTCGTCCCGTCGATCCATTCTGCTGGCGCAGGCCGCTCGCGCAAGATGCTGCCGATACTCGAGGTCGGCCACGAGCGCCCAGCCGTCGGGAAACATGACCCGGCTCTCGGGGTTGGCGGCAACGCTCCCGATCTGCTCCTGTGCGAGCGTCAGTCGGCTGCCGCAGGAAGAGCCGCTGTTGCCTTTCAGCAGATACGCGGCGTAGGCGAGCTTCGCATCGAGCGCGGCGGGCGATCCAGGGTCCGCCCGCTGCACCTGGCTGATGGTTGTCTCAAACCGGCTCGAGGGGGATGGGGGTGTCGGCGGGCGCGATGGCACCGTCGCGCATGAGGGCGCGAGGACGCTAGCCGCGGCGCAGAGAAGAAGCCGGCACGTGTTCATCCGTCATGGATGGATGAGCCCAACCCTCGTCCTGACCGGAGTCCTGATCGCTCCCGGGCAACCAAAGGCCATCTCATCGCGCGGAGATCGCACCGTCATTGGGACATTGAAGTCGCAGAAGGGTGGCGGCACCTCCTGCGTCGTTTCATAGTTGGATTCCGGGACGTAGCCGTGATGGTGCGGGCGCTTCGGATGATGCGGATGTCCCGGCTGATGCGGATGTCCCGGCTGATGAGCACGGGCTGAGTGCAGCGCGGTCATGCCGTTCACGCGGTCGAGGCGCAAGGCCCTGGCGGCACTTCCTCTCGCTGGCCTCAGCGCCAGGGCAATGTGCCCGGTATGTGCGCCGGGCAGGGCACCAACGTGGGCCACGCCGGCCGACTCCGTACCGACGACGCGGTAATCGCCGTGAGCGATATAGCCCCGCTGACCCATGTAGCTCCCATGGGCAACGTAACCGCCGCGAGTCATGTAGTTCGCGTGAGTGGCTGCGCCTGCGAAGCCGCTTCTGGAACCGCCGTTGGCTACGAAATGGCCGCCGCCGAAATGGCCGCCGCCGAAATGACCACCGCCGAAGCCGCCACCTCCGTGCCCGCCGGCACCGCCTCCGCCGCCATGCCCTCCGCCGCCACCACTGTGGCCGCCACCGCCTGAGGATCCACCCGAGGTGCTGCTGGTCGTGCCAGCGCCCGCGACGGGCGCGGTGATGAGAGCGGCAAAGCCGAGGAGGGCGGCGAGCGCGATGAGGCGAGTACGCATGGGTCTGTCTCCGGGAAGAACGACGCTGCGCGAGCTATACGCTCACATTCTAGACCCACGGCTCCGGCAGGGATTAACAATTGATTAAAGTTATTTAACCCCGTACGTACGCTAAGGCAGGGCACCCGGCACCTCGTCCTGCCGGTCGTGCATGTGGTCGAACAGGTCACCTTCGGGCGCGTCGGAGTGACATTGCGGAATAGGCGGGAAGAGCAGGATGAAGCAACCGTGGCCCAGATCGATGACGCCGTGCGCGAGTCGCTGGATGCGATTGAGCCGCGTCTCATCCCAGCCATCCCATTGCCGCGGCGGAGCCTGCTCCGCTGGCATCTTGGGGAACCCGAATTGCCTCTTGGGCGGCGCGGCCGCGCGCGCCAGCTCCTTGCCCACCTCGCCTTGGATTGCACCTCGCCAGTCGAATGCGGATCGAGAGGGCTGAGCTTGAGGCCGGGTGGGGATAATCGGTTGCGTCACGGGGGGCATGGTGAGCAACCGGAGCTCGGGACGCGCCGGAAGCTGGCGAGCTGGCGGTGGCTCGCGCTTGGGACGAGCGACGGCCAGCAGCATCGCGATGATCGTCGGCGCACTCTCGGCATGGGGTACGGCGGCGTACCGCTGACTCAGCGCCAGGTAGACGGCCGCCTGCAGGAGCACGGCTGTGGCCGCAGCGATCGCACGCTCGGAATGACGACCCCAACTGATCATCGCTATCCAAAGACGCTCAGTTCGTCTTTGGACGGGTGAATTGGGGGAGGGTTCCCCAATCCCTCAGCTGCTATTGCGCCTTCCGCATCGTTAGGTTGAAGCGGACGCGACCGACGGTGGGATGATGTCCGTCCGCAAGCGGGGTAACTCCGTGGTACGCAAGGCGGTTCGCCCCGCCCCAGACGAGTACGTCGCCATGCACCACCGGCAGGCGATGGGGCCGATCGGAGCGTTTCAAACCGCCGAAGAGGAAAGTTGCGCCGAGCCCGAGCGACACGGAAACGATCGGCGCCGCCAAGTCACGCTCATCGCGGTCCTGGTGCAGCGACATGCGCGCTCCAAGCTCATAGCGATTGATCAGACAAACATCCGGCCGGAAGCCGTTGAATCCCGCCTCCGCGGCGGCAAGCGCCGCGAGGCGTACGAATGACTCCGGCAATGGCGGCCAGGGTCGCAGGCTCTCGGGGTCGAGTCGATCGTAGCGATAGCCCTTGCGATCGGTGACCCAGCCGGCCTCACCGCTGTTGGTCATCGCGACCGACATCCGCTGGCCGCCGGGCGTGAGCATGTGGCGGAACGGCGCGGCGGCCGCGATCCGCTTGAGCTCGGCGAGCAGCTCCTCTTCGCAGGGTAGGGCGAAGCCCGGGAGGTAGGTCAGCCCCAGCTTGCCCGCGCGATCTGCTCCGCTCGCATCGAAGAGGTCGGGGGTGAGGCTCAATTCAGTGAGCGCAGCGCGAATCCGGCTTTGATCTCGGTCGGCAAGAGGTTCACCACCAGGTGAACGAGGAGCGGGACGAGAACGAGATCATCGACGATCCCGGCCAATGGCAGCGCGAAGTTGAGCGGATCGAGCGCATAGAGGCCGAGAACCACGGCCACCGGCCACAGCCAGATCGGCCGGCGCGGATGCCAGAGCGCGAACCAGAGCAGGCGAAGGTCGCTCGCCACCAGCCGCCAGAGCCTGAACAGTCGGAACATCGGGCTCCCCCCGCATGCAGAGGAATCCATGATGTGACGGCGGCGCGCGGGGAATCAAGCCTTACTGCTGCACCTCGCCCAGCACGCCGCCGCGCGGACCGATCTTGATTGCAAAGTCCAGGCTCGGGGCCACGCTGTAGCGATCAGGGCCTATCGAGAGCTCCTTCCACAGCGGCACAACGGGGGTCACTTTTCCATCGGCAAGCGCCTTCTGGAGTGCGCGCCAGGATGTCGTTCTGCCGTCAGGGCGGAGCGTCCCGACGTACACCCAATGTCCGTCGCGGTTCTGATAAACAGGGCCACCGCCCAGGGAAAAGAGAACGAACTCCTCGCTGCCGTCCCCGTCCAGATCCACGAACACTCCAGCCGTCGTCTCGGCAACATTCTGCGCGGTCACCCAGGGCCTGAAGCGGCTCCAGTCCTCTGCCAGGCGATGTGACAGCGCCGGATCGAGCGTGCGTCCGGCAGGGTACAGCGGCACTTTGGCGACGATTTCCGCGGACCCTGGAGTAGGCAGCGGCTCCCAGCGACTGCGCTGCTGCAGAGCCCGGGCCGCCAGATCACGGATCTGACCCGCATCAGGCGGACCTTGCAGGGTCCGCAAGCGCTGCAACTCATTGCGGCCGTATTTGCCTGAGTCTAGCGCGAGATAGGTGAAGGGTGACTCACCCCGGTTCTGTGCGAGCGCCACATAGCGTCCATCAACAATGAGTTGGTATTGGCTGAGCGCCGCCAGACGATACGGTGACAGGAGTGGTGTCAGAGCGGCTCCGATGACGACGATCAGGGCAACAGCCGCCATCACGTTCACGCGCGAGGCCATGGAGAGCCACGGGCCCCGGCGAAATGCCGCGATCGAGTAGCCCACAGAGTAGACGACCGCCGCGGCCGCCACGATGAAACCCCACACCCGCGGCACCGTGAGCCCATAGTGCCTGCTGCGCACGATCAGGGCGTAGAGCGCCGTCTGGGTAATCACGATGGTCAAAGGCACCGCGAAGCGGAGTGCCTGTGACACCCAGCGCGGATAGGGACGCGTCACGGTCCCATCCCGGTAGGCTGCGTTGAGGAAAAGGACGATCACCGCAACGAGCCAGAGCAGCCACTCCGCATCGATCGCATGCCGGCCGGAAGCGACCAGTCCGGGCAACTTCGTCAGCAGCGCCAGCGTGAAGAGGATGAGCAATGCGCCGGCAACCGTGGCCAGCCACTTGAGCACGTTGAGAAGCTGCTCGAGGACCGCGGACACCAGTGCATCGATGGAACCGATCAGGTGCAGGGCACAGCCGAAGACGATGGCCGTCACGGGATAGGCGAATAGCGGCTTGGAGAAGAGCGTCTGGAAGAAATCGATCTGCAGCATGCTGAAGAGCGACTGCCACAGAAAAAGAATCAGCCAGAAGAGCCCGGTGAAGAAGGCAGCCTCGGCGAGCGTGATGGCGTTGTGCCAGGCGAAAGAGAACAAACGCTGATAATCAACTCGCCACAGGCCCGTAGCGACGCGGCTCTGCAGGAAAGGAACCGTCAGGAGCCACCAGACGAGGAGCACGATGGCTATGGGAAAGAAATCGCCCCGTAGAGCGAAATCCTGCACCGCGAGATCCGCGACCGCGTCGCCGTGATGCCAGCCGAAGTAGAAGAGAACGCATCCGAGGAGTGCGCTCAAAATCCAGAGGGAGGTCCGTTCGGCGTACGTCGCCATCAATTCGACCGTGGTCGGCACGAGCAGCGCCACCGCGTAGAGCCCCAGGAGCCAGTCGAGATGCGTCGCCTGCCAGTGGTGCGCCTCGATAGCCCGGTGCAGAGCATAAAGCGACCAGCCCTGAATGACCGCCGCGATGAGGATCACCGGCAGGGCCGCCCGCCGTGCGGGCGCGTGCGCGATCGGTTCCATTTGCAGACCCCCTTTTTTTGGGACCGATAACAGTATACTTCCGCTATTGCGTCCGTTCCTTGCGAGGATAAATAGCGATGCACAAGCGATGGCTGATATCGGTACCGGCATTCCTGGCGCTCTGCATTTCTTTCTCGGCCCTGGCCCAGGGAACCGCTTCCCCGCCGCCGCAGACGCGAGGGCTGACGATGGCCGCGGCGCCGTGGCAATCCGGTGATTACTGGTCCAACTTCGACCACCAGTTGCTCATGGATTTCGCCAATCTCGCTCGCTACCGGGCAGCCAATCTACAACTCGGTCCGGCGACCGCCGACCGGGTCGTCTTCATGGGCGACTCGATCACGGAAGGATGGAAGCTCGACAGCTCCTTCCCCGGCAAGCCCTACATCAATCGCGGCATCAGCGGACAGACTACGTCCCAGATCCTGCTGCGCTTCCGCCAGGATGTGATCGATCTGCACCCCAGAGTGGTCGTCATCCTCGCCGGCACCAACGACATTGCCGGCAATACCGGCCCCGCGACCCTGGCCCAGATCGAAGGCAACCTGGAATCGATGGCCCAGCTCGCCAGCGCCAATCACATCAAAGTGGTCCTGTGCTCGGTACTGCCGGCCGTACATTACTTCTGGCATCCGCAGTTGCCGAATCCCGCAGAGCGAATCGCTGCACTGAACGGTTGGCTCAGGGCTTACGCGGCCAGAGATCACTACGTCTACGTGGACTACTACGATGCCATGAAGGATGCCGCACGCGGCCTCAAGCACGGTCTAAGTAAGGACGGCGTGCACCCCTTGCCGGCGGGCTACGCCATCATGGCGCCCCTGGCCCAAGCCGGAATCGACAAAGCCCTGAAATAGGGCGCGCTACTCAGCAGCTGCTGAGGAATGCCAGGACCCGCCGCGTCATGAGGGCGGCAGCCTCGGGAACGAAGGAGGGCAGACTCGAGTCGGCGAAGTAGTGCTGTGTGCCCGGGTAGAGGAAGAGCTCCGCCTGCTTCGTCGTCGCCACCAGCGCCCGCGCCGCCTCGAGATCGCCTTCGCCTGTGAAGATCGGGTCGGCATCCATGCCGTGGATCTGCACCGGCACATCCGCCGGCCACGCGCCAAACTCCGACACTGGTACACATGAATGAAAGAGGAGCGCGCCCTTCGCGCCTGGGCGCGTCTGCGCCAGCTTCTGCGCGGGCAAGACGCCGAGGGAGAAGCCCGCGTATACGAGCTCATTCGGAAGCGCGTCGGCGGCACTCATGCCAAGCTCGATGATTGCCTCGAAGCCGGTCCGCTTTACGTACTCCATCCCCTCATCGATGGATGGGAACGGGCGGCCGCCGAAGAGATCCGGCGTGTGTACCTTTTGACCGGCCCGGCGCAGCTCGTCCGCGAAGGCGTGAAAGCCTTTCGTCTGACCCTGCGCGTGATGAAAGAGAAGTACTTCAGCCACCCCGTTTTTTCCCATCGGTCCGTCTTTGACAGGGCAAGATACCATACGTATCGTTGCCGCCGCGCTGGCAAACAAGGAATGGAGCGTCGATGACCAAGCGAGTGTTGATTTCAGGCGCCAGCGTCGCAGGACCTGCACTGGCACTCTGGCTGAGCAGGTATGGCTTTGAGGTCACGGTGGTGGAGCGTTCGTCCGGCATACGTCCGGGCGGCTATGCGGTGGATTTCCGCGGCTCGGCGATGAACGTCCTGGAGCGCATGGAGCTCGTGTCCGCGATCAGGCAACACGAGACCCGCACCAGCTCGATCGTCATGGTCGACGAGCAGGACAGAGTCGTGGCGCGGCTGCCGGACGGGTTTACCAGCGGCGACCTCGAAATTCTGCGCGGCGATCTGGCGAAAGTCCTCTATGAGGCCACACGCACCGGCGCCGAGTACCTGTTCGCTGACTCCATTCACGCACTGGCCCAGTCGGCGGACGCGGTTGAAGTCCTCTTTGCCAGCGGCAGGATGGAGACCTTCGACTGGGTAGTGGGTGCCGACGGGCTGCATTCGAACGTGCGCGCGCTCGCGTTCGGGGAAGAATCGAAGTTCGTCCGGCACATGGGATATTACATTTCGATTTTCAGTGTTCCGGACTTCATGAATCTTGACGATGCCGGGCGCTACTACGTCGAGCTTGGCAAGCGGGTCGGCTGTTTTGGCACCCGGAACGACGGTACCGCCAAGGCATCGTTTTACTTTGCATCGGCGAAAATCGACTACGACCGCCGCGACGTGGCATCGCAAAAGAGACTGCTGCGGGAAACGTATGCCGGCGTGGGTTGGAAAACGCCGCAGATCCTGCAGCTGCTCGACGCTGCGCCCGACTTTTACTTCGATTCCCTCAGTCAGGTGAAAATGGATCGCTGGTCGAGCGGTCGTGTCGTCCTGTTGGGAGACTCCGCCTGCTGTCCTTCTCCCATGGCCGGCATGGGGACCAGCATCGCCATCATTGGAGCCTATGTCCTGGCGGGAGAGCTGAAGCTGGCCCCCGACGAGCACCCCGCTGCATTCGCCAGGTACGAAGCCACCATGCGCGAGTTCGTAGCCCAGGCGCAGCAACTGGCCGAGGGCGTGAGCTGGTTCATCCCGCAAACGCGACTGAAGCTCTGGATGAGTAAGAGGATGTGGTCATGGATGCCTCAGTCGATCATGAGGAGATTGATGATCGAGCAACCCAACAGGATCGCGAGCATCGTGCAGCCCAAGGACTACGCTTGATCAGAAGAACGTCCAGCTCACCCCGACCGACAGCAGGTCCGGATCGCCACTGCTTTGGTTGCTGGTCGCATTCACGCGTACGTACTCGAGACGCCACGCCACGGGGCCGTAATTGATTTGAGAGCCGACGCCATAGGCGAAGTCCCAGTTCGAGGACGTACCGCCTACGCTACCGGGGAATGGCTCACATACATTCAGGTCACATGCGGTCGGCGTGAAGAAGTCCCACGACTTGTGCAAACGGGCGCCGCCGGCCTTCACGTAGAGATCCCACCAGGGTTGCAACGGTATATATCCAACAGCGAAGGCAACGGGCGCATCGGCCGACTCATGCAGTCGCGAATCGTAGTTCATCGGGCCTGTTTCCGGGGTGTACTCGTACCGATGCGCATTGCCGAAGTCCACATATCCGATCTCTGCGCCAAGGTACGGTAATGGCCGGATGCCCAGGAATACGTCCCCACCTACCGAGCTACGTTCGAGACCCATACCTCCTGTAGATACTTCCGCGTCCTGCCGGATAGTCGACATCCCAAGGCCCGCGCCCACGTACACCCCGAGCGGATTGCCTGGAGGCGGACCCTCCTGCGCCTGAGCAGAATGCGCCGTGAGGAAGAGGCTCCCTCCCGCGACGAGACACCATCCAAGAACCTTTGCTGACTTCACCGTCATGTCCATTCTCCTGAAAACCGAACCTTCTGCGCTTAACGCCTCTGCTGCGCGTCGGTTTACCGTCAATCCATCGGGTCCTTGAACCGACTCACTGGTATCTCGGCAATTGCCACGATTTCAATCAGCAGGTCCGGATGATAGAGGCGAACGACCTGCACGGTCGTCGTCACGGGGTAGGGCTCCGCGAAGAACTCGCCGCGCACGTCTCCTGCCGCCATGAACCGTTCAATATCTGTCGTGTACTGAGTCAGCGAGACGATATCCGACATCTCGCCGTCGAGAGCTGCCAACACGGCCCTGATGTTCTCGAGCGTTTTCCGCACCTGCAGCCGCATGTCGCCTCTGCCGAACACCCGGCCCTCGCGATCGAGCGAGACCTGGCCCTTCAGATGCACGAGCTGGCCGCCTTCATGGATCTTGACCATGGAGAAGGCGCCGAAAGGCTTCCATACGGCGGGTGGATTGTAACTTTTTGCCATTTTTTAACCCTCTTCGGGGGAATAATAATGACACCGACTAGCGCTGCGACCTGATGGCTAAGTTATACTCTCCCGACAGTTCGCCCGGCTAGCGCGACCCCTTCCGGTCCGGGCAGGACAGGTCAAGTGAATGATCCGTCCAGGAGAACGTCGGGTGTGACGTTCGGACTCTTCGGCGCTGTTGCATCGCTTGTTCTTGCCGGCTGCGCTTCCGCGCCGCCGAAACCCCCTCCGCCCGGGCAGGCGCTGACGGCTGCCGCCAATCAGGGCAACCCGATGGCGGACGTCAATCTGGGCATAAGGACGCTCGCACGCGCCAGTACACCGAAGGAGCGGCAGGCCGGGGCCGAATGGATCGAGCGTGCCGCCCAAGCAAACCTCGCGATGGCGCTGGCCCGGCTGGGAAACCTGTACCTCAGCGGCACTGGCGTGCCGCAGGATACATCGCAAGGACTCTTGTGGTTGAATCGCGCCGCCAGACGCGGCGCACCGGCGCCCCAGCTGCAACTGGCTGAAATCTACGCCGTCGGCGCGATCGTGCCGGTCGATAAAGCCAAAGCGTACTACTGGCATCGCGTCGCAGCAAAGCCGGTGCAATCAGACGTCACGATTTTCAACATCATGCAGGTGCGATTCTTTGCCGGCATGAGAGCGCGGACGCTCGCCGCTTCGCTGACACCCGCGGAACGCGAGTCCGTACGTCATGAGGTGGCAGATTGGGTGCCTACCGCGAGCGTTCCATACAGTGGTGAGGTAAACCTGGGTTCCCGCATGCGTTGAGCCGGGTGCTGCTGTAGCCTCATCCCACGATCCCAGGCCGCAGGTCGACGCCCTCCATTGCATAGCGCGCGAACAGGAAGTCGTGTATCGCTGTGACGCGTCCGCCCTCGAAAGTAAGGGCAATGAAGTAGGCGGGCGTTGCGACGCTCACCTTGCGGTCGAATACCAGCATGGCCGGTCGGCCCTCCACGTCATCGCGTCCTGCACAATGTCTTAGCCATCAACAGTCGAGCTCGAGCCGGTCATGCGCGCGCAGTAGCGATAGAGCTTCGGCCGCATCTCAGCCAGGAGCCGCTCGAACTCCGCGCGCACAGGATCGGGCATCGGTATGCCTCCTACTATGCCGCTCTGGCGTGATGGCTGTAAACGACATCGCCGCTCATCGAGTCGAACGATGCGAGCGCAGCCACATGCGGAAAATAGGCGCGCATTTGCGGGTGCGATTGCATGGCGCGCACGGAATCGAGATCTCGCCGCTGCGAGTAGATGACGACGCGGCTTTTGTCGTGTGAGACCAGGAAGCTGGTCGAGATCCAGCCGGGCAGGGTACTCACGACGTTGTCGGCGTTCTGGCGCAGCGAATGCGCCTGGCGATCGCCAATTACCGCAAGACCAAGAAGCTTCTGCGAGCATGGGAGGCGCACACCCAGCGGCTGATCGAGCTCAACGCACCGGAGTGAGCCCCCCCCAGCCGTCGTCTGGCGGAAATTAGTCGGAAATCACCCCGGCGATGTGCGGAAAGTCAGACGGGTGCGCTTCATTCCTCTGACCAGATAGGTTCACTCGCATCCGTGAGATCAAGTGTCAGTGTCAGAGTCGCCGCGGGGTCGTGAAACACGACCTTGCCTTGCCCGTCGCCGTTTAGCAGCGTTCCGGATGCCAAGGGCCAGCTGTCCATCGGCCCATCAGTCGTCCCGAACTTGTTACCAATCAGGGATACGGCGTCGGGATACACGACGTTCGGTAAGCTGAAATTTATTGTCGCGCCGGATGTTGTTACGTAGGTATTGCCCGATGCAACGAGTGTCTGTGCACCGTTTCGGTCACAGACGCCCAGCACGAACTGGTCGAAAGTCGTGCCAGCATTGGCCGGATATGCCTCGATGGTGCCGGGACGATCGCCGACAGTGGCAGGAGGCTGATGAATCGCTACGAAGAAGCCGCCAGCAGGGGCCGGACTGACACAATGGTTCAGGTCGTCCGCTCGATTCAGAAACGTCCAGGTCGTGGGGTTCGATACTGTGACGGCCGCGCACATTTCCGCTTTCTCGACTGTGCAGGCGGGATTAAAGACGTACAGGGGAGACGGAATTTCCAGGTTGTAGCCACAGGCGAAGTCGGGCCCCACACAGGTCTGCGTGTTGAGTCGGTTGGGCTTCCCAATTAGGTACTCCGCGTCCTGGCCATTTCCGTCCAGGGGCCCCGTAAAGCGAATTAAGTCGTCGCTCATAAGTCCACTACCCGCCGGAATTAACGACGTAATGACTGCAGCGCCCTGGTCGTCACTCTGTCCGACGGTAAAGACGTGGTAGGGGCTTGGTGTCCAGATACCTCCTGCGCTGATGAGATATTGCGGTCGACCGGAATAGATCTCGACCCCGGCGTGATGAATGCGCTCGAAATTTAAGGAGCCGGTAGTGGCGGGATCCAGTGCATTCTGGCGGTAGAAGAAGTCAAGTATCGATTCGGCAGGCCGGTACTGTCCGGCGTAGGCGAGCACCATGTCAGACGCATAAGACTGATCAAACCGGTACCGACCTCCGGCGACGGGAACCTGCGCGTTAATCGCATAGAGGCCGGTGTAAAACGTGAAGCGGCCGTTCTGTGTTTCGGCATTGTGGCCGAGGAGATCATGCTCGCCCAGAGAGTTCGGAACCGGGACGTTGTTGTAGTCGCCAGGATGACGTCTGTAAGGTGCGTTGCGCCGTAACCCAATCGATGAGATCGCGTACTTGGCGGCGATGTAGTCGAGCACGGCCCGAGCGGCAGTTCTTACGCGCCGATCGTTGGCATAATCGGCGAGATTTTGGATAGATATGTCGCTATAGCTTTGGTAGGTCTTTGAGTTGTACTCAATGAAGTCGCTCTGCAGATAGGTCTTCAGACGCGCAAGCCACCATTCACTCATCCCATTAGTCTCGTTATCAAATAGCGGGTCTCCGGACTGCGCATACAGAAGCTGGTTGGTGAGATAACGCGAAGACTCCATATTGTTAAGATGATTCTCGGTCTCAGGAATGCCGGTGCCAGCGCATGACCACGAGATGTCCTCCGGATCGATGGGGCCACGAAGATTAAGCAGGCCGTTCAAAATATGATCTCGCGTGTCTGAGTCGAGCTCGTTTCCAAATCCCATCAGTGCGGCAATGAGCCGCGGCAAAACGACGTCGTACTCTCCGGTGCGCCCACAACCAGTGGTTCCGGGATGCGACTGTACTCGCTGGAACCGCAGGGCCGCGTTGGCTTCATCAACGACCAGCCAAGGGCGCTCACGCACAGCGGACACTGCGGCCGGATGGAAATTGCCGCAGTGGACGAGACCGCCGTTATACATCTCCAGTTTGGCCAAGACGCCCGTGCCAAAGTCCTGCTCGTCTTGAAAGATTGCTCCCAATGTTTTCGAGCAACCGATACGGCTCGCGGCAGTCAGACCGCGAGCGCGCATCAGCGTATCGCCCGTCGTCTTATCAGTCGCTGCGGGAACTATCATTGGAAACGTATAAGCCACATATCGGGGATCCGCGGTCGCTGCGACCACGCTGTCGGGCGTAACGAAGGGCGTCATTGTCACGAGTGTGTAGTTTATGGGTACGGTCCACCCCTGATCGCAGCTCGAAGAAGAAAGCGTGTGGGTGTCGCAGCCCTCCAGGCTGACGTTCACCGTACTGCCCTTCGAGTAGAGCGTCACGCCGCCTGAGTCTGTGAGATCGAATTGGGGCAAACCACTGATCTTGCTGCCGTCGCTTGATGTAAGGAGATCTGACTGAGTGTCATTTACGCGCAGAAGAAATCCGTCGTAGGTGTACGGAAACGAATCACTCGCATCGATCCAGACCGCGTAGCCATCGAATGTTCCTTTACTGTCTCGGTGGATGGATTGCCACACGGCGACTGACATGGCCGAGCCTTGATTCGGAGACCAGACGATTGCGCCGTACTCGCACAGCAATGTCAGGGACTCCGGATGATCCGGGGTTGTCTGCCACTTCACTGGACATCCGAGCAGCGGACCGTTGTCTCCCACCAGGCGCGACCAGTGGTCGAAGATGATGTCGACGATATCGGGCGGATAGGGCTGGTGGATGTTGGATGGTCCCTTGTTGCAGGAGGTGTAGTAGGGGCGGTGCAGCGAGACGGGGACCGATACTGCGGTGCTCCAGGATTGGCGACAGGTGGAGCTGAAAGTTCCTTTGTCACACCCTTCGATCTGCGCTACGTAGGTGCCGGGTCCGACCCCGCGGATTGAGTACACCCCGCGGTTGAAAGCGCCGTAGAGATTGTGGGGCGGGTCAGGTGAGGGCGCAGCGCTCTCATCCGGTGTCTGGGCCGGATCAACTTCGACCTGAGGGGCTGCGGATCCGTCCTTGCTCCATAGAACATTAAAGGCGTCGTAGCTGAAGGGGTCCGTCGGACCCCACTCGACCACTACGTCATCCTCGGCCTGGTACCCGACCACCGTGAAGTTACTGCCCCGGTCGGGGTCGAGCACGATCTGGCCGTGGTCAAACTCTTGGGCGGTCGCGGAGGTTCCGCTGACCGAGTGCGCCGCACTGATCGGACATCCCAGCCGCCCGCCATCGAGGTTCAGGTCATTCCATCGCGCGTAGATCAGACCCGTGGCGGGTATTGCGCATGCGGCTGCGCGTACCGGGATGTCCGGGGGGAAATATTGGACGCTTACGGGCAACGTCCAATGGTGATCGCAGCTAGAGCCCCCATAGCTGTGGGTCTGGCAGCCTTCGACTACGACGGTATAAAGGCCGGGCTGGGGCAAGGGCAGGTGCCAGAGGCCGCTGCTGCCGAAACCTTGGGGATCGTCCCACTGGCCCACGTTGGTCCCGTCCCTGTCCCATCGCAGCAGAAACTTGTCGTAGCGGTACGGATAGGTGTCGCCCCATTCAAAGACCACATCGCGTCCAGACTGGTACAGCGCCACCGTCATCGCCGTGCCCTGATCGGGAGAGAAGGCGATCTGGCCGTGGTCGAATTGCTGCAGCGTGCCATCCGAAACGGAGAGAGAGTTGGCGGTGGGACAGCCCAACGGGCCACTCGAGCCGCCGGTCAGATCCCAGCGGTGCTGGATGGCCGCTGGTACCGCATAGGTCGGAGAGCAGGGCAGAGCCTGGGCGCTGCGGGAGCACAGCCAGAGTCCGGCCAGGAGCGTCAGCCCACGGCAAAGAACCGTACCTTTTGAGATCGACCTCATGCGCTTCCCCCCCCCAGGCGTACCCAACCGAGTTCGGATCATCGAATCAGCCGACGTGTGCCAAGTCTGGGCCCGGCGCCGCCGAAGGTCGCTGGGATTTTTAAATCACAGCGGCGATCCGGGGTTACCGAGCAGCCACCGGCGGAACGCGACGTATCGAGCGCTGCGGTTACCCAGATGGCCGTTGGGTAGAACGATCGAACCCGTCCGTAAATTTACGTCTTGCCCGACGCGCGATCATAAGCCAGATTGTTAAAGAGCGCATCCGCCGGCTGGGGCGGCGCTGACAGCCGCGAACTCATCAGGGGTCGGCAGCACGAGAGCCTTGTTGCACGCGTTGCTGAGGACGTAGGTTAGATAGGTGAGCGGGCTGACTTTGTTCGCCTTGCCTTCTGATGATCGTCTATCTCAATCCGCCGAAGGGAGCCTGGCCGGACGAGCGCGAATATCCTTTGTTGAGCGCATCCAGTTTGCGGCATGCCTCATCGGCCGAAAGGGCAGTCTCGAATGACGGGATTTGCCGAGGCGTCCGCTCGTACGACGCCTTAAGGTTTGTCCGGGGCAGCTGATCGTGGCTCTCATAGCGGCTGCACCCCGTCGAGGAACCTAAGCACCTTGTCCCAAGCGTCGTAGGAGCCTTCGCAGTTGGCGTTGGGAAGGCCTCCCATCGCGATGAAGATT
>JBOIAB010000282.1:0-27206 GCA_050738635.1 Steroidobacteraceae bacterium | reverse complement strand
GCCATGGGCCGCCCGGCGCAGCGGCAGCGCTGGGGACCGCGGGTCATCGACCTGGACCTGCTCGCCTACGGCAGCGAGCGGCGCAGCGCGGGCGAGCTGCTGTTGCCGCACCCCGGGATAGTGGAGCGCAACTTCGTTCTGTATCCTCTCGCGGAAATCGCCCCGGATCTTGAGCTGCCCGGACTCGGCCGCGTAGCCGAGCTCGCCTCCAGACTCACGCCCGCGGGCCTTAGCACGCTTTAGAACCAATGGCGAACGAGCCGGCCCACAAGTTCATCGTGGTGGAAGGTCCGATCGGGGTCGGCAAGACCAGCCTCGCCAAGCGGCTGTGCGCCAGCCTCGGCGCGCACGGCGTGTTCGAGCAGGCGGCGCACAATCCGTTCCTGGAGCGCTTCTACAAGAATCCGCGCGCCGGCGCGCTGCCGGCGCAGCTGTATTTCCTCTTCCAGCGTTGCCAGCAGCTTGCCGCGCTCAACCAGCAGGACCTTTTCGCCAAGGTGCGGGTGGCGGATTACCTGTTGGAAAAGGACCGCCTGTTCGCGCGCGTGACGCTCGACGATGCGGAGTTCGCCCTCTACGAGCAGGTCTACGCCAAGCTCGACGTGCAGGCGCCGAAACCCGACCTCATCGTCTATCTGCAGGCGCCGGCCGATGTGCTGCTCGAGCGCATCGCGCGCCGCAGCATTGCCTACGAGCAATACATCGAGCGCGACTACCTCGTGCGTCTCAACGAAGCATACGCGCGCTTCTTCCATGAGTTCGCGGCCGCACCTCTGCTCATCGTCAATGCCGCCTCCATCGATCCCATCAACAATACCTCGGATTATGACGAGTTGTTGGGGGCCATCCGGCGCATGAAGCGCGGGCGCCTCTACTACAACCCCATGCGCAGCAAGGCGCCATTTCAGTAAACGGTAGTAGACTGTAGCAATGTACACGCACCTGCAGCTTCGCGGCACCGACCGGCCGCCAGTCACCCTGAGTACGCTGGCGCGAATGAAGGCGGACGGCCAGAAGATCGCGAGCCTCACCTGCTACGACGCGAGTTTCGCCGTGTTGCTGGATGAAGCCGACGTCGATGTCGTGCTGGTCGGCGACTCGATGGGCATGGTGATCCAGGGACACGACACCACCGTGCCGGTCACGATGGATGACATCGTGTACCACTGCCGCGCGGTGGTGCGCGGACTGCATCGGCCGTTCCTCATGGCCGACCTGCCGTTCATGAGTTATCCGTCGAAGGATCGAGCGCTGGAGAATTCCGTGCGCCTCATGCAGGAGGGCGGCGCCAAGATGGTGAAGCTGGAAAGCGGCGCCACGCAGGCCGAAACCGTCGAGTGGCTCGCGCGTCATGACATCGCGGTATGCGCGCACCTGGGCTTGCGGCCCCAGTCTGTGCACAAGACCGGCGGCTTTCGCGTGCAGGGCCGGGAAGAGGATGCGGCGGCACAGATGATCGAGAATGCGAAGCGTCTCGAATCGGCGGGCGCGGACATCGTGTTGCTGGAATGCATCCCCGCGGACCTCGGCAAGGCGATTACCGAAGCACTGCACGTGCCGGTCATCGGCATCGGCGCCGGACCCGGTACGGACGGTCAGATCCTCGTGCTCTACGACATTCTCGACATCACCACCGGCCGCAAGCCGCGCTTCGTGCAGAACTTCATGAAGGGCGCCAGCGACAACCGTGAGGCATTGAAGCGCTATGTCGAAGCAGTGCGTTCGGGCGCCTACCCGGCCCCCGAGCACTGCTTCTAGTGACAATGGAGACCGTTACTACTATCGCGGCCGTGCGCGAGCGCGTACGTCGTTGGCGCGGTGAGGGGCTGCGCGTCGCCTTCGTCCCGACCATGGGAAATCTCCACCCCGGCCACGTGAGTCTCATCGAGATGGCGCGCCGTCACGGCGACCGCTTCATTGCCAGCATCTTCGTCAATCCCATGCAATTTGGACCGAACGAGGACTTCGCGCACTACCCGCGCACGCCGACGCAGGATGCCGGCATGCTGGCCGATGCCGGCTGCGACCTGATGTTCATGCCCGATGTGGTCGAGATATACCCCAACGGATCCGAGCGGGCGACCCGGGTCGAGGTGCCGGGCCTCTCGAGCATCCTCGACGGCGAGTTCCGTCCCGGGCATTTCGAGGGCGTGGCGACCATTGTCGCCAAGCTGTTCCACATCGTGGAGCCGGATGTGGCGGTGTTCGGCGAAAAGGACTTCCAACAGCTCACCGTCATCCGGCGAATGGTCGTCGACCTGTGCATGCCGATTACCATCATCGCCGCCCCCACCGTGCGCGATCCGGATGGGCTCGCCATGAGCTCCCGCAACCAGTACCTCACGGACGAGGAGCGCAGCAGAGCCCCCGTCATACATCAGACACTGCTCGCGGCAGTGGAGCGGCTGCACGCCGGCGAGCGCGATTTCGCGGCTATCGAGCGCGCCGGTATCGAAACGCTCGAGCGCTCGGGCTTCCGGCCCGACTACTTCTCCGTGAGGCGCGCCGACGATCTCAGCGCCCCGGATGCCAGCACCCCGCATCTCGTGGTGCTGGTAGCGGCCCGTCTGGGCCGCGCCCGTCTGATCGACAACCTGCAGCTCGGGCGCTGATCAGGAGTGTTCCGGCGCGAGGGAGGGGTGCCGCGGGCCGTCACCCTTCCCGAATATTCTGGATGCTCACACCGAGTAGCGAGCGCAGGGATTCCGTTCCCTCGGGCGTGATCCTCACCGCTCGGCTCCTGGTATCGCGCTGGAGCCATTTTCGGGCAAAGAATAGCTGCGCCAACGAGCTTCCCAACGGACCGGCGATGTGGAGTCTGCGCTCGCTCCAATCCATGCAAGTCCGCTCCTCAACGGCCTCGATTCCTAACTCCGGCAAGGCGCGGCGCCCGAGGTCCGTGAGCCGAAACCAAGGCTCCGCCTCGACGATCCAACCCGCGCGGATCATGCTCTCCGCGATTGTGATGCCCAGCCGACCCGCGAGATGGTCATAGCAGAGCCGAGCGCGGCGCAGGTTGGCAGAGGCTCGCCGCGCGCCCGGCGTCTGTGCCGGCCGCGCGGGTGCGAGTCGCGCCAACTGCTCTAGCAGCCGAGCGATCTCCACGTTAGCGATGCGAAAGTATCGGTGGCGTCCCAGCGGGCTCATTCGTATGAGTTGGCCGCCGACGAGCTTTCCCAGGTGGACGCTGGCAGTCGACGCACTCACGCCCGCAACTCCCGCGAGCTCCATGGCCGTCCAACTGCGTCCGTCGAGCAGATGCATGAGTATGGCGCTACGCGCAGGCTCGGTGACGAGCGCAGCGAGCGCCGCGATATCCGGTTCCTCCATCGCTTCGTTCCAAAACGAAGGGTGGTGCATATAAGCTCGCCCCACTGCTTTACGAGTTGTCGCCGATGGCCGGCTCACGAGCCGGCGGAGAGAGGTTATGGTTCAACTTGGAATAGCGTTGCTGGCGGCGTCGCTCAATTATAAGGTCTTCGTCGAGACGATCAATCTTCCACTCTCGCCGGGGTCGGCACAGCACGTGGCCCTTCATTGCGCCCAGCCCCGGAAAAGCACCGACAGGGGCGTGCTATTCATTCACGGCGCTTCGTTTCCCACGATGCTTGCGGCAGGTTTTGAATTCAAGGGAGGTGACTCGTGGATCGATTTCATGGCGAAACACGGGTTCCTTTCCTGCGGTCTGGATTTCCTCGGTTACGGCGCATCCAGCCGCCCGCAAGCCCTGTTTGAGTCGCCGGCGGGCAAGCCCCCGCTGCTGCGTGCGCCCGAGGCGGCGCGTGAAATATCCCTGGCCGTCAGCTATATGCGAGAGCGACGAGGTATCCGTGAAACGCACCTCATCGCTCACTCCTGGGGCACGATTCCCGCGGCACTCTTTGCCGCTCGTCATCCGCCGGAGCTGGCTTCGGTTACCCTGTTTGGTCCCGTTGTGCCGCAGCCGGGCTCAGCGCCGGAGTCGGAACATGTTGCATGGTTCAGCATGACCGCCAAAGAACGACTGCGGGAGCTCTATTTCACCGACGTCCTGCCGCACGGGTTGGTGCTGCTGGAGCCCGCCGTCACCAACAGTTGGGCCAAAGAGTTCGAGGCGTCGGCACCACATGTTGCCGGCGATCCGCCAGGGGAGATCCGCATTCCGGACGGCCCCGCGGCGGACTATGAGGACGGCCAGGACGGTATCTATCCATATGCGCCAAGTCAGGTGACCAGTCCGCTCTTCATAGTTTACGGAAACTACGACATCGTGGCGAATCAGCCCGCCACGAGCGCCACGGCGTTCCTCGCGAGATTTACCTCCAGTCCGCTGAAGTGGCTGCTGTGCATTCATGATGCCACGCACGTCGTGCATCTCGAACGGAATCGGATGTCGCTGTACGAGGGCGTGCTCGCATTCATACGCGCCGCGGAAGACCTGAAGAACCAGCCCCCTTCGCTACCGTAGACGAACGACTGCCGCGAAGGCGGAGACTCACGGGATGATGGCTGTCATTTTCGAAGTGTGGATGGAAGGCATGCGCCGCGACGAATATCTGCAAATCGCCGCCCAATTGAAATCGGAGCTGACCGGCGTCGATGGCTTCATTTCGGTTGAGCGGTTTGAGAGCCTGCAGGACCCGGAGAAGCTGCTGTCGCTTTCGTTTTGGCGTGATGAACATGCAGTCGCCGCCTGGCGAAACCTCGAGGCTCACCGCGCCGCCCAGCTGAAGGGCCGAGGTTACGTCTTTACTGACTACAGACTGCGGGTGGCAAGTGTCATGCGGGACTACGGCAAGTCAGCCCGAGACGAGGCGCCACCTGACAGCAAAGTTGTGCATGATCGCGGTGAATGAAGCGGGTCCCTGCCGCGACCCCTGGAGCGACAACCGTGGAACACAGATTCGCGAACCCCGCACCTCTCGGCTTGATCTGCTTCGCTGCCACGACCTGGCTGCTGAGCATGGTGAACGCGGGGCTCTTCGGCGATAGCTCCCTTCCCATCGTTCTGTCGATGGCGCTTCCCCTGGGCGGCGGCGCGCAAGTGCTCGCGGGGATTCTCTCTTTCATTCGCGGCGATACGTTCGCGATGGTCTCTTTCGTCGCCTATGGCTGCTTCTGGCTATCGTTCGTAGCGTACTCGCACGAGTTCGGCGGTGGCGCTCCGCCAGCTTTCGTGGGCTGGTATCTGCTGGTCTGGGGCGTCTTCACGCTCTACATGTGGGTCGCTTCTTTCCGCCATACCACCGTGCTGCAGCTCGTGTTCCTGACGCTTTGGGTCACCCTTTTCCTGCTTGCGGCAGGCGAGTTCCGCGGCTCCTCTTCCCTTCACATGGCCGGGGGGTATCTCGGCCTGGTCTGTGCCGCGCTGGCTGGCTATCTCTCGGCGGCCGAGATCATCAATGCCGACTACGGCAGGACTGTGCTCCCCATCGGCTTGAAGGACTAGCTCAACCGTCCGCTGGAATCCGGGTGGTGACATGCTCGGAGTCGGTCGCGGGTAGGCTCTCCCGATTCGCGCTGTGCCGGCCGGAGCGATGCCGCGCCAATGCCCACTCGATGTGCTCCCGCACCAACTGCGACGCCCCCTCGCGCCGCCGCTCCAACGCCGCCACCACCGCCTGCGAAGTAGGCGCATTTCCCAGCGCCACCGCAATGTTGCGCGACCACTTTTCATAGCCGATGCGATAGATAGCCGATCCCCGCATCCGCTCATCGAACTGCGCCTCCGTCCAGGCGAAGAGCTCCGTCAGTCGCGCCGCATCCAAGCCATGGCGCACCTTGAAGTCCGGGTGCGAGGCCGCGTGCGCGAACTTGTTCCATGGGCAGACGAGCTGGCAGTCGTCGCAGCCGTAGATGCGGTTGCCGATCGCCGGCCGCAGCTCGAGCGGAATCGCGCTGTGATGCTCGATCGTGAGATACGCGATACAGCGGCGCGCATCCAGGCGATACGGCGCGACAATCGCCGCCGTCGGACAGGCCGCGATGCAGGCGGTACAGGTGCCGCAGTGCGCGGTCGCCGGCGCGTCATCCGGCAGCGGCAGGTCGGTCAGGATCTCGCCGAGGAAGAACCAGGAGCCTGCCTCACGCGAGATCAGGTTGGTGTGCTTGCCGATCCATCCCAGGCCGGCGTTGCGCGCGAGCGCTTTCTCGAGCACCGGGGCGCTGTCGACGCAAACACGATAGCCGAAGGGACCGATCTCGTCGGCGAGCTCCTTCGCGAGCCGCGCGAGTGCTTCGCGCATCACCTTGTGGTAATCGCGCCCGAGCGCGTAGCGGGAGATGTAGCCGCTCTCCCGGTCGGCAAGGACCGCGTCGGCATCCCGGGCGGTGGCCGGCCAGTAATCCATGCGGACACTCACGACGCGGATCGTGCCCGGCGCGAGCTCCTCGGGACGGCTGCGCATCGTGCCGTGGCGGCGCATGTAGTCCATTTCCCCGTGAAAGCCCTCATCGAGCCAGTGCAGCAGGTGTTGCTCGTCCTGCGGGATCTCGATACGGGTGACGCCGATGCGGTCGAAACCCAGCTCCCGGGCCCGCGCCGCGAGCTGGCGCTTGGCCGCTGCCGGGTCGTGAGCCGGCGGTTGGGTCATGAGGTCCTCACAACGCCAGTATAATGGGGCGATGGCGCTGCCGGTCTGTCTCTACTCCACCGCCCAGGTGCGCGCGCTCGATGCTCATGCCATCGAGACGCTCGGTATCCCGGGCTATACCCTCATGAAGCGGGCGGGTGAGGCTGCGCTGCGGTATTTGCGCACCCGCTTTCCGGTGGCACATCGCATCGTCATAGTCTGCGGGGCAGGGAATAACGGTGGCGACGGGTACGTGCTCGCGCGTTTCGCGCAGGCGGCGGGCCTTACCGTCACGGTTCTTGCAGCGACATCACCGGACGTACTGCGCGCCGATGCACGACAGGCTTACGACGATCTGAGGGCAAGCGGCGCTCAAGTCCTGCCCTATGCGCGGGAGCGCTTGACGGATGGAGAAGTGATCGTGGACGCGCTGCTGGGTACCGGGCTGCGGGGGGCAGCCCGTGATGAGGTCGCGCGTGTCATCCGCGACATCAACAGCTCCGGTCGGCCGGTGCTCGCGGTGGACGTTCCATCCGGCCTCGACAGCGACACCGGCGTGCCGTTCGGTGCGACCGTGCGCGCCGATTGCACCGTCACCTTCGTCGGCCTGAAGTCGGGTCTATTCATCGGCGACGGGCCGGAATTTGCCGGCACGGTGTTCTTCGACGACCTCGAGATCGCCCCCGCAGATGCGGCTGAGCCCCGGCCGCGCATCGAGCGCATCCTGGAAGCCGCCATCCAACAGGCGCTGCCGCGCCGGCCGCGTTCGGCGCACAAAGGCAATTTCGGCCGGGTGTTGATAGTCGGGGGTGGAATTGGCATGCCCGGCGCCGTGCGCCTCGCGGGCGAAGCCTGTCTGCGCGTCGGCGCGGGCGTGGTGACGGTCGCCGTGGCACCGGAGAACGTACCGGCGATCTCCTCCGGGCGGCCGGAGCTCATCTGTCTGCCGCTCACGGACGTGGACGCCCTGAGAGAGCCCGCCGACAAGGCTGACGTCATCGCCATCGGCCCCGGGCTCGGCCGCACGCCCTGGGCCTGCACCGCGCTCGAAGTGGTGCTGCGCGCCGGCAAGCCGCTCGTAGTGGACGCGGACGCCCTCAATATCATTGCGGAATCCCGTGAGCCCGCGCGCGCGGATTGGATCCTGACACCGCATCCGGGCGAGGCGGCGCGCCTGCTCCGCACCCATACCGACGATATCCAACGTGACCGGCTCACGGCGCTCGATCGCCTGGTCGGGCGCTATCACGGGACCGTGGTCCTCAAGGGCGCGGGCACGCTCGTGGGGGCGCCGGGCCGCATACCGGCGCTGTGCGAGCGCGGCAATCCCGGTATGGCGACGGCAGGCACGGGCGATGTACTGACGGGCACCATAGCGGGCATTCTGGCGCAGTGCCGGGATGCATGGCTCGCCGCCAGAGTGGGAGTACTGGTGCACGCCATGGCGGGCGATGCGGCGGCGCGCATGGGCCAGCGGGGGCTCCTCGCCAGCGATGTCGCGCGGGAGCTGCGCAACTGCGTCAATCTCTGACGACGCCGGACGAGACCGAAGCGCTCGGCGCACGGCTCGCCGCGGCACGGCCGCGCAGTCCCGAGCAACCCCTCATTCTTTATCTGACAGGCGATCTCGGCGCCGGCAAGACCACCCTGGTGAAGGGATTCGCACGCGCTTGCGGCATCACGGCGCCGGTGCGAAGCCCGACCTACACGCTGGTGAACGCCTATGAGGCGGACACGGTCACGCTCGTTCACCTGGATCTCTATCGCTTGCGCGATCCCGGGGAGCTCGAGCACCTGGGCCTGCGGGAGTGGGCGCGAGGCGACTGTCTCTGGCTGATCGAGTGGCCGGAGCGCGCCGCGGAGCTGCTGCCGCACGCCGATCTGACGGTCCGGTTGGCCGCGGGGCCGGAAGCGCATCAAGCGGACATCCGTGCGGTGAGCGCTGCCGGCGTCGCATGGCTCGCGCGCATCCGAAGTAGTTGAAAACTTGCGGCGCAGGTCGTAGATTAGGGGTCAAGTAGCGCCGCAAAGTTCATGATAAGAAAGGTCTTTCAGCTCAGTATCATCGTACTTCTCGGGGTCGGTTCGGCAGTGACTGCGGCACCGTCCCGAGCGGCCGAAGCGCGCCTGAGAGCCGTACACCTCGCCACTTCAGCTGCGGCGACCCGCCTCACCCTCGAAGTTTCGCGCGTCACGGGCGAGAAATCCTTCACCCTCGAGCGCCCGTTTCGCGCGGTCATCGATCTGCCGCACACCCGCTTTAGTCCGCACCTCAAGCTTCCGGCGGCGCGCGGACTCATTGCCGGCATTCGGGTCGGTTCGCGTCCCAACGGCGCGTTGCGGCTGGTTCTGGTGCTGCGCGCCGCGAGTGGCGTGCACGCCGACTGGGCTTATTCGCGCGCGGGGGGTCCCCAGCTCATTCTGACGCTCGGCGATGCATCGGCAGCCACGGCGACGGCCGCGACGCCCGTCAGCATTCCAACTCCGATTCGGGCGCTGCACGCACCCGCGGACAGCGGCCGCGACATCATCGTGGCGGTTGATGCTGGCCACGGCGGCCAGGACCCGGGCACCATCGGCCCGAGCGGCACACAGGAGAAGCGCGTGACGCTCGCCATTGCGCGCTTTCTGGCACGGCGGATCGACGAGCAGCGAGGCATGCGGGCCGTCCTGACACGCGACAGCGATGTCTTCATTCCACTGCGCGAGCGCATGGTGATCGCGCGCCGCGCCAAGGCCGATCTCTTCGTCTCCATCCATGCCGACTGCGTCGCCAACCGGCAAATCGCCGGCGCCTCGGTTTACATTCTCTCCGTCCGTGGCGCTTCGAGTGAGGCGGCGCGCTGGCTCGCGGAGCGGGAGAACGACGCCGACCTCAAGGGCGGCGTGCAGCTCGAAGACAAGTCGAGCACTCTCGCCTCCGTGCTGCTCAATCTCTCGCAGGCGGCGACGATCAGCGAGAGCATGACGGCTGCCCAGGAGGTGCTCGGCGCCCTCGATCACTCCGTTCCGGTGCGCAAGCTCGATGTGCAGCAGGCCGCCTTCGTGGTGCTGAAATCGCCCGATATCCCCTCGATGCTGGTCGAGACCGATTACCTTTCCGATCCCGCCGAAGAGCGCAAGCTTCGCAGCCCGAGCCGCCAGATGCAGATCGCCGGCGCGATCTTCCATGGCGTCCGCGGCTACTTCCACCTGCACCCACCCCCCGGGACGCTGTTCGCCGAAGCGCAGAAGCCGGTGAACGATCTGGTCGCCGCCGGTAACTAGGTCCGCGCAGGGGCGTTTTATGGCGCGCTCCGAGTCGCTAGACTTGCCGCGGCATGCCCATCCGTATCCTCCCGAATGAGCTCATCGACCAGATCGCGGCCGGTGAAGTAATCGAGCGTCCCGCCTCGGTCGTCAAGGAGCTCGTGGAAAACAGCCTGGACGCTGGCGCGCATCGCATCGAGGTGGACATCGAGCGCGGCGGCGTCGGACTCATGCGCGTGCGCGATGACGGCGGTGGCATTTCCGCCGAAGAGCTGCCGGTCGCGATCTGTCGTCACGCCACGAGCAAGATAGCTGTTCTCGATGACCTTGCCGCCATCACCACCCTCGGCTTTCGCGGCGAGGCGCTGCCTTCCATCGGATCGGTTTCGCGCCTGCGCGTCATCTCCCATCCAACCGGCGCGCAGCGCGGCGCCGAGATTGCCGTCGACGGCGGAACCGTGGCGGCCGTGCGGCCCGCAGCCCATCCGCCCGGCACGACGGTCGAAGTGCGCGACCTGTTCTTCAACATTCCCGCGAGGCGCAAATTCGTGCGCAGCCCCCCGACGGAGACCGGGCACATCGCGCGTTTGCTGGAGCGCCTGGCGCTCTCCCGTCCGGATGTATCGTTCCGCCTGCGAAGCGGCGAGCGAGTGCTGCTCGATGCGCCGGCGCCGACGCGTGAGCCGGTGGGCGAGGAGCGCCTCACCCAGGTGTTGGGCAAGGAGCTCAGCGGGAGTCTCATTCCCGTCGAGCATGCCTCCGGCCCGGTCCAGCTCACGGGATGGATAGGACTGCCGACGGCCTCGCGGGCGCAACCGGATCAGCAGTTCTGGTTCGTCAACGGCAGGAGCGTGCGCGACAAGCTGCTCGCGAGCGCCGTGCGGCTCGGCTATCGCGACGTGCTCTACCACGGCAGGCACGCCGCGTACGTACTGCATCTGTCGCTCGACCCTCAGTTGGTCGACGTCAACGCGCATCCGGCGAAGCTCGAAGTGCGCTTCCGCGACGGCCATCAGATTCATGAGTTCATCTTCCGGGCGATCGCGCGCGCCCTTGCGGGCACGCGGCCGGAAGCAGGCGCGACACCGGCGGCAAGCACGCACCCCGTGTTGGCGGGTGCCGCGCCCGCCGAGTCGCGGATGGCGCCGGGCCATCTTTCCGCCACGCTGCCGTTTCACATACCACGCGCGCACGAGCCTGCCCGCGATCCCTGGGTGTTGGCGCAGGCGGTCAGCGAGCCTGCACCGCCCGCCGCGGGCAACCTGCCGCTGGGAGTCGCGCTCGCGCAGCTTCACGGCATCTACATCCTGGCGCAGAACGACGAGGGCCTCATCCTGGTCGACATGCACGCCGCGCACGAGCGCGTGCTTTACGAGAAGCTCAAGGCCGAACGCGGTGACGGCCCGCCGGCCTCGCAACTGCTGCTCGAGCCGCTGATCGTCAGCGTGAAGCCGCACGAGCTCGATGCCGTTCTCGAGGATCCGGCGCCCTGGGAGCGGGCCGGGTTCGAAATCGATTCCGTCGGCCCGACCTCGCTCGCTCTGCGGCGCGTGCCGGCGCTGCTCGCGAACGAGCGCGTCACGGATATCGTCAAATCGGTCGTCGAGGATCTCGCGCGCGAGGATGGCCTGCACCACCTCGATGCGGCTGCGGACCGGTTCCTCGGGACACTCGCCTGCCGCACGTCAATTCACGCCCGCCGCCGCCTGACGCTGCCTGAGATGGACGCGTTGCTGCGGCAGATGGAAGCCACGGATCGCGCCAACCAGTGCAACCATGGTCGCCCGACCTGGACGCGCCTCACCCTGGGGGAGCTCGATCAGCTCTTCCTGCGGGGGCGGTAATGACTTCACCGGCGCCCGCCGGGCCGGCCGCCCCGGCGCAGCTCCCGGTGTACCTGCTCACCGGTCCTACCGGCACCGGCAAGAGCGATTGGGCCATCCGTCTGGCACAGGCTGCGCCGGTGGAGATCGTGAGTGTCGATTCCGCATTGGTATACCGCAGCCTCGACATCGGCACCGCCAAGCCCGCCCGTGAACTGCGCGCGCGGCTGCCGCACCATCTGATCGACATCTGCGAGCCGACGGAGAGCTACTCCGCGGGACGGTTCGTGACCGACGCGATGGCGGCGATAGCGGAGGTACATTCGCGCCGTCGAGTCCCGCTGCTGGTCGGCGGCACCATGCTCTACCTGCGCGCGCTGCTCAAAGGTTTGGCGCCGCTGCCACAGGCGTCCGCGCAGCTTCGCGGCGAAATCGACGGGCGCGCCGCGCGCGCCGGCTGGCCTGCTCTTCACGATGAGCTTGCGAGGCTGGATCCCGACGCGGCGGCGCGCATCAATCGCAACGACAGCCAGCGAATTCAACGGGCTCTGGAGGTTTGCATCGCGACCGGCCACCGTCTCTCGGAGCTGCAGCGCGCGACGGTGAGCCCACTCGGCAGTATCCCGCTCAAAGCCTGGGCGCTCGCCCCCAGCAGCCGGCCGGCGTTGCATCAGCGCCTCGCCAACCGCTTCCACGCGATGATGGCCGCCGGCTTCCTCGATGAGGTGCGCTCGCTCCGTGGCAGGGGTGACCTCAGCGCGCGCCATTCCTCGATGCGTGCGGTCGGCTACCGCCAGCTCTGGGCGCACCTCGAGGGCGAGTGCGGCCTCGCCGCGGCGGTCGAGCAGGGCATCGCCGCCACGCGCCAGCTCGCCAAGCGCCAGCTCACCTGGATGCGCGCCGAGACGACCCCGCGATGGCTCGATCCGGACACTGACGAGCTGTCGTGGAATCGCGACGTTCGTGACGAGTTGTTACGGCTTGCGCTTTGAGGCTTGGGCTTTGATTCGGCCCGCATGTTAAGATCTCATCCGTCGGTCCCTCTCGTCCGCGAGGGTACATGCCTTGCTGGACGTGCTCAGGGATACTTGCTTGCAATTCCAATCTCTCTCTGTCTCTCGAACAATTAGAAGCCGTGAAAACAAGGAGAACCCGATGGCCAAAGGCCAGTCGCTCCAAGACCCCTTTTTGAACGCCCTACGCAAGGAACGGGTGCCCGTATCCATCTACCTGGTCAATGGCATCAAGTTGCAAGGTCAGATCGATTCTTTCGACCAGTTTGTCGTGCTGTTGAAGAACAGTGTCAGTCAGATGGTCTACAAGCATGCCATCTCCACCGTGGTACCGGCGCGCAATGTGCGCCTCACGGCGGAAGAGGGCGCGGCGACAGTGGAGTCCGCTGTCGAGTGATGCGCTGCCGCACGGAGGTGCCGAGTGTTCGAGCGCCCGCGTTCCGGTGAGCGCGCGCTGCTGGTGCGCATTGGTCTCGGCGCCCAGATCGATCCGGAGGATCTGGAGGAGTTCACTCAGCTGGCGCTCTCGGCCGGCGCGCAGCCCGTTGCCACGGTGACGGGCCGGCGGCAGCGGCCGGATCCGCGATTCTTCGTGGGCAGCGGCAAGGCCGAGGAGCTGCGGCAGGCGGCCGAGGCCGGTGAGGCGGACGTGATTCTGGTGGATCACGCCCTTTCCCCCAGCCAGGAGCGCAATCTCGAGAAGCTCACCGGCCGCAGAGTCCTCGACCGCAACGGCTTGATCCTCGACATCTTCGCGCAGCGGGCGCGCAGCTTCGAAGGCACGCTCGAGGTCGAGCTCGCGCAGCTGCGTCACATCGGCAGCCGCCTGGTGCGCGGCTGGAGTCACCTCGAGCGTCAGAAGGGCGGTATCGGTCTGCGCGGACCCGGCGAAACGCAGCTCGAAACCGACCGCCGCCTGATCGCGCAGCGCGTGCGTGTGCTGACACGCCGCCTGGAGAAGATCAAACAGCAACGTGAGACCGGCCGGCAGAGGCGCGCCGAGATTCCGGTGCCCTCGCTCGCCTTGGTCGGCTACACCAATGCGGGCAAGTCGACGTTGTTTCGTGCGCTGACGGGCGCGGACGCCTACGTTGCCGACCAACTCTTCGCGACCCTCGATCCGACGGTGCGCCGTGTCACGTTGCCGGGTGGCACGGCGATCGTCGCGGCCGATACCGTTGGCTTCATCCGGGAATTGCCCCATGAGTTGGTGGCCGCGTTCGAATCCACCCTCACCGAAGCGCGCGAGGCGACGCTGCTGCTGCACGTCATCGATGCCAGCGATCCGCGGCGGGATGAGCACATTGCGCAGGTGAACGAGGTGTTGACGGAGATCGGCGCGGACGCGATTCCGCAGATCATCGTCTACAACAAGATCGACCGCATCGAGCGCCCGGCAGCCATCGAGCGCGCCGACGGCGGCATGCCCTCGGCCGTGTGGATCTCGGCGCAGAAGCTCCTCGGCCTCGATCTGCTGACGAGTGCGATTGCGGAACGGCTGGCGCGCTTCGCCCGCCGCGCTCGGGTGCGTCTGCCCGCGGACTCGGGCGCGCTGCGTTCCCGTCTCTATGCTGCCAAGGCCGTCCGCGAGGAGCGCACAGGCGAGGACGGCTCCATCGAGCTCACCGTGGAGCTGCCCGAGGTCGAGATCCGCGCCTTGGAGCGCACCGCCGGAGTGCAGGTGCTGGAGGCGCCGCAGGCCGATATTCCTTGTGCCTCCCTCCACGCGTACCTAGAATCCCTCACGGGTTAGAAGGCCTCGCGGAGCACAGATTCCTTGGGTAAGTTCGTCGTCGTCATCGGCACTCAATGGGGCGATGAGGGCAAAGGCAAAGTCGTCGACCTGCTGACGGAGCGCGCCGCCGCGGTGGCGCGCTTCCAGGGTGGGCACAACGCCGGCCACACGCTGGTCATCGGCGGCCGCAAGACCATCCTCTCACTGATTCCATCCGGGATTCTGCGCGAGGACGTGCGCTGCTTCATCGGCAACGGCGTGGTCCTCTCACTGCCGGCGCTGCTCGCCGAGAGTCGCACGCTGATGGAGCAGGGCGTGCCGGTGTTCGAGCGGCTGCGCATCTCGCCGTACTGTCCGCTCATTCTGCCGTCGCACATTCTCCTGGACAAGGCGCGCGAGCAGGCTCGCGGACCCAACGCCATCGGCACCACCGGCCGCGGCATCGGTCCCGCCTATGAGGACAAGGTGGCGCGCCGCGCGGTCCGCGTGGCGGACCTCTACCAGCGCGACCGTTTCGCGGCCAAGCTGGGTGAAGTGCTGGATTTCCACAATTTCGTGTTGCAGCACTATTTCCGTCAGCAGGCGGTGGATTTCCAGAAGACGCTGGATGAAGTGCTCGCCCTCAGCGAGACCATCGCGCCGCTGGTCACGGACGTGACACTGGCGCTGCACGCGCTGCGCCGCTCCGGCGCCAATGTGCTCTTCGAAGGTGCGCAGGGCGCGATGCTGGACGTCGACCTCGGCACTTATCCCTTCGTCACCTCATCCAACACCACGGCCAGCTTCGCGGGCACCGGAACCGGCTTGGGGCCGCGCGTTTTCGATTACGTGCTCGGGATCGTCAAGGCCTACACGACGCGGGTCGGCGCGGGTCCCTTCCCGACCGAGCTCTTCGACGGTTATGGCGAGCATCTGTCGCGTGTGGGGCACGAGTTCGGCTCGGTGACCGGCCGCCGGCGTCGCTGCGGTTGGTTCGACTCCGTGGCGCTGAAGCGCTCCATCGTTCACTCCAGCGTCTCGGGGCTCTGCATCACCAAGCTGGATGTCCTCGATGGTCTCGATACCATCAGGGTGGCCGTCGGCTATCGTGTTGGCGGTCAGGTCGTGGCGGAGCCGCCGCTCAGCATCGAGGGCTACGCCGGTCTCGAGCCGGTGTACGAGGAGCTGCCCGGTTGGGCGGAGTCGACGGTGGGCATCACCGATTACGGCACCCTGCCGCTCAATGCGCGCAAGTACCTGGAGCGACTGCAGGCGCTGGTCGAGGTGCCGATCGATGTCATCTCGACGGGCCCCGACCGCGAGCAGACGATCGTCCTGCGCCACCCGTTCGACCTGAAGTAGCCGGCTAGACGCCGGCGGGCAGCACCCGCAAGAGGACACCGGCGATGCCCGGAACGAGGCGCGGGCGCCTCAGGCGCGAATCATATTTCGCCATGCGACGCGCGTTCTCCTTCAGGCAGAGCCCGAGCAAACGGCGCAGCGTCACTTCCGTGCCCAGATCCTGGTGCGCCGTCAGGGTAAAATTCTCGCTCGAGCCGGCGGCTTCGGGCCGCGGCTTACCCATGGTGCGGGCGGTTTTCACCCGCGAGGCCAGCTGCTTCACGATGATCCGGGCGCAGCGCAGCCGGTACGCCGGACGGCGCCACCAGGGAAGCTGCGTGCGGCGATACTTCACCCAGTTGACGAAGAAGAGGATGTGGCGCGCCTCCTCCTGCATCACCGGCTCGAAGACCTTCACCAGCCCCGCCGGGAAGAACCCGGACTCGCGGGCGAGGGCGAACAGGCCGAAGGCGAAGAAGGAGTCGAAGCACTCGCCAAAGCCGGCGAAGAGGAAATCGTTCTCGAGCGAGCGGGGCGTGAAGCGCGGCGGCGGCTCGACCGGGATGCGGTAGTGCGAAGTGAGCGCCATGAGCAGGTGCGCATGGCGCATCTCCTCGAAGCCCTGCAGCTCGATTGCCCTGCGCACCAGCGGATCGGCCTCGAGCGCCGCGGCCGCGGCCACGGTGTTGGAAGTCACATTCTCGGTCGATACCGCCTCCTGCCAGAAAGGCAGGCTGCGCAGGCGCGCCAGCTCCTCGTTCGCGAGCGCCGGCCATTGCATCTGCTCGGGCACATAGTCGATGTGCGTCTCGAGAAAGAATCGGCCGAGGAGGCGGCGATGGTCGGCGGATCCGACCGCGAGATTCTGCGACTCAATATTTGCCGGAACCACGGACATGTTGCAACTCCCTTCTTCCTTCCATCCAATACCAGGACAGCAGCGCGGGGGTCCCGAAGAGGATTTCCCGCATCCGCTTCGCCAGTGACAGCGCCAGGGCGAGATCACCGTTGATGCCGAGCAGCGCCCCGAACCCCACCAGACTCGCCTCCTGCACGCCGAGCCCGGCGGGCACGAGGAAGACGAAATTGCGCACGGTCATGGTCAGGCTCTCGAGCGCGACCGCGGCGCCGAATGGCACCGGGTGTCCGAGCCAGCGCAGCGCGAACCAGGTCTCGAGTGAGCCTGACACCATGCCGGTGACCTGCCACGCCAGGGCGGTGAGCAGGCGCGGCCGATCGCTGCAGAGCTCGCGAATGGCGGCGTCGAGGTTGGCGGACTGCCCGGCGAGGAAGCTCAGTGCCTGCTCGCCGAGGAGGCGCACCGCGAGGCGCTCCAGTCGCTCGAACACCGAGCCATAGCGCAGCAGCACCGCGAGCAGCGCGACGAGCGGCAGGCTCGCCGCGAGGCCAATGAGCACGTCGTCGGCGAATTGCACGGTGTTCGTGAGCCGCAGCAGGCACAGCACGCCGACCATGACGAAGACGTACTGGCTGACGACGGTGAGCACCACCTCGGTGGTGACGCTCGCCGCGGAGATGACGCGATCGACGCCACGCTCGGCGAGGAGTCGAATCCCGACGAGCGCGCCACCGATGTTGGCTGTCGGCAGCAGGCGGTCGACGCCCTCGCGGATGGTGGCGATCCAGATGAGGGTGCCGAGGCGGCTCCCGCGCCAGCGTGCGATGAGCACGCGCCAGCCGAGCACGTCGAGGAAGAGGGGCAGCGCGTGCAGCGGCACGAGCCAGAACAGCACCCGCCCGGCGCGGGCGAGCGGGATGAGGATGGCGCTGCCCTCGCGCATGATGAGCGCGATCAGCAGCGCGAGGCCCGCCGCCAGGGCGATGCGGACCGCGACCCTCATGCCGCGTGTCGTTCCGCAGTGCGGGCAACCGATAGCAGTCTGAAGCCGCCCGTCTGCGCGCCGCATGCGGTGATGGCTGCACGCACCCTCGGGCTGAGGAGCGCGGCGAGCTCATCCGCGTGGTGGTAGCTGCTCATGCTGGCCGCGATCGCAGCGCCGGACTCGAGCGCGGGGTGCAGATAGATCTCGGTTATACCGTCGGGCAGTCTCGCGAGTATCTGCAGCAGTCGCGCCTCGTCCATCGAGCCGCTGTCCGACATGCCGAAGACATAGTCGTTGTGCGCGATGCGCGCCGCCCGCAGCCGCCGCCGCATGATCGCCAGCCAGGGAGAGAGGAGGGCCGCGACGGCGGGACCGGTGATCGCGCCGCCCGCACGGCGGGCGACCCATGCGGGCTCCCGAGGCAACCTCACGGCCGGTACACCGAACTCCTCTCCAATCCGCAGCAGTATCTCGAGCAGCGTCGGATGGAGGTGAAAATGCTTGTGGGCATTGACGTGATCCAGCGGCAGCCCGGTGTCGGCGAACGCCTGGAACTGGGCGCGGATCTCTGCCTCGAGCTGGCGGCGTACGGCCGGCAAGGCGAAGAAGCGGACCCCGTCGCGCACCATGTTGTTGCCGAATCGGCCCGCCGCGTCAACCAGCGCCGGAATGCTCCGCTGCGGCAACACCGACCATCCATCGGCGAGCACGAGATGCAGACCGACAGAGAGCCCGGGCAGATCCCGCGCGCGGCGCACGGCATCCGCTGCGGCCGGCGCGCCGACCATCAGGCTGGCCGTGGTGAGCACGCCCTCGCGGGCGGCACGCTCCACTGCACCGTTGACCGCCGGGTGGAGTCCGAAGTCGTCCGCGGTGACGATGAGAAATTTCAACGGGAGCCGCCGGCCGCTCAGGCCTCGTGCGCGTGCAGGAAGCGGAAGAACTCCACGCCCTCGCGCAGCCGCCGCTTGGTCATTTCCCAGCTGCGCAGCATCTCACCGGTGAGCTCGGCGATCTTGCGCGGCCGGAAGTAGAACTTCTTGTAGAAGGTCTCCACCGCGTGATAGATCTCCTTCGCCGGCAGATGCGGGTAGCTGATGGGCGAGAGCTGCACGCCGCGGTCGTTGACCAGATTCAGATTGTCGTGGGCGGCGATCCAGCCGTTCTCGACCGCCTGGTCATAAAGCTGAGTGCCCGGGTACGGCGCCGCGAGCGATACCTGGATCGTATGCGGGTTGATGTCGACGGCGAACTGAATCGTCTCGCGGATGGTCGCGGCGGTTTCCCCCGGCAGGCCGAGGATGAAGGTGCCATGGATGACGATGCCGAGCTTGCGGCAGTCGCTGGTGAAGCGGCGGGCGATGTCGGTCCGCAGGCCCTTGCGGATGTTGTGCAGGATCTGGTCGTTGCCCGACTCATAGCCGACCAGCAGCAGCCGCAGGCCATTGTCCTTCATCACCTTCAGGGTGTCGTAAGGCACGTTGGCCTTGGCGTTGCACGACCAGTTGATGCCGAGCTTGCCCAGGCCGCGGGCGATCTCCTCCGCCCGCGGGCGGAAGTCGGTGAAAGTATCGTCGTCGAAGAAGATCTCTTTCACCTGCGGCATGTTCTCCTTGATCCAGCGCACCTCCTCGACCACGCTCGCGGCGCTACGCACGCGATAGCGGTGGCCGCCCACGGTCTGAGGCCACAGGCAGAACGTGCACTTCGAGCGGCAGCCGCGTCCGGTGTAGAACGATACGTAAGGATGCTGCAGATAGCCGATGAAGTAGTTCTCGATGGTGAGGTCACGTTTGTAAACCGGCGTCACCCAGGGCAGGTCGTCCATGTTCTCGATCATCGCTCGCGCCGGATTGTGCTCGATCGTGCCGTCCGGGCGGCGGAAGGAGAGTCCGGCGATGGTGCCGAGCGCGCGGCCCTCGGCGACCTCCTTGCAGGTGTAGTCGAATTCTTCGCGCGCGACGAAGTCGATGGCGGCGGAGGCGCCGAGAGAGCCCGCCGGGTCGACCGCGACCTTGGCGCCGACCATGCCGACCATGAGCCGCGGATTCTGCTCCTTGAGCAGCTCCGCGACCTTCGCATCCGTCGGGAAGGAGGGTGAGCTGGTATGCATCACGACCAGGTCGTAGTCCTTCGCGAGCGGCAGCACCTGCGACATCGGGGTGCTGTCCGCGGGCGCATCGAGCAGGCGACTGCCCGGCACCAGCGCGGCGGGTTGCGCCAGCCAGGTCGGATCCCAGAAGGAGCGGATCTCGCGCTTCGCCTGGTAGCGCGAGCCGGCGCCGCCGTCGAAACCGTCGAATGAGGGAGGATGCAGGAAGAGCGTTTTCATCATGATTGAAGTCCTCAGGAAATCGGCTGCACCGAGCCGTCGCGCGCCACGCGGTAGCGACCCTGGCGCCACTGCACCTCGCGCGTCAGGAAGGCGCCACACCAGAGCGCGAAACCGAGCGCGTCGGCGAGCGGTATGGCCCAGAGTCGCGACCAGGACCGCTCCGGGACCTGTACGGCCAGATGCAACATCAGGCGCAGCACCAATGTCGCGACGAGCAGGGACAGCGTCAGACGCGTCCCGCCAGCAAGCACGCAGCCGATGACGGCTACCGGCAAGCTAAAAGTGACGGCGGAGAGAGCGTATCCCCTCGGACGCACCACCCGGATGGTGCGCAACCACCGCAGCCCGTGCTGCACCAGGTGGCGGAACGTGCGCTCATCGACGGAGGTGTCCACTACAACGTGCGACAACACAGTTCGTTGACCGCGGCGGCGCGTCAGCTGCCCCAGCCTATAATCATCGGCCAGCTGGTCGGCGATCACACCGAAGCCGCCGATCGCATCGAGCGCATCGCGCCGCAGGGCGATCGTCGCCCCGAAGGCAAAGGCACGCGAGCCGAAGAGCGCCGCGACCCGTACCGAGGGAATGAACCAGTCGTTGACGAAGAGCGTCCCGAGCAGTGACCAGAGGCCGGGACGCGGAACGCCATGGTAGGGGCAGGTGACTATGCCAACGGCAGGATCGGCCAGCGGTGCCGCGACCGATGCGAGGTATCCGGGCGGCACGCGCACGTCGCTGTCGGCCAGGACCAGCCAGTCATGTCGGGCGGCACGCATCATGTTGATGAGATTGCTGACCTTGGCGCTCGTACCGTGCCGGGTCGGATCGACGACCACGGTGATATCGAGGCCCGGATAGTCGCGCTTCAGCCCCTCGAGCACGGCGAGGGCGGGGTCGGCCGCATGCTGCACGCCGAAGACGAGCTGCACGGCGCCGGCATATTGCTGCTCGCAGAAGGAGCGCAGTGAACGGTCAAGCCCTGGCTCAGCGCCACAAAGAGGCTTGAGAACCGTCACCGGCTGCTGCGCCGCAGCCGCGCCGCCGCCGAGCCGGCGCTGCGCGCCTCTGTTGCGCCAAAGTCGCACGGCCACCCAGGCGGTGACCGCATAGCCGAGCGCTGCCGCGGCCAGCAGGGTGCCGAGCGAGGTCATGACTGCCTGGGCAGTTACAGCGACCGTGGAGCCGGTTATCATGCGCGGAGGAATGCCTACACCGCTGATTGCAATGAGTGAAGAAGTCGGATGGTTTCAAGTCCATGAATTCGGCACATGGTACACGCTTGCTCGCTGGCCGGGGTTGCCCGCATGAGGCCAGCAGGCGGTGCCCAGCCCCAACTGTGGGGTGGCAGCGACAGCCCGGGCGAGGCCGAGTCGCTCATCCTCGTGGACGAGGCGGACCAGGAGGTCGGCTACCTCAGCAAGGCACGCTGCCACGAGGGCCGGGGTGTCCTGCACCGCGCGTTTTCGCTGCTCATCTTCAACGACCGGGGCGAACTGTTGTTGCAGCGCCGCGCGGCAGCGAAGCGGTTGTGGCCGCACTATTGGTCGAACAGCTGCTGCAGTCATCCGCGTCGTACCGAGACCATGGAGGTAGCTATACACCGGCGCCTGCGCGAGGAGCTTGGACTGGAGTGCTCGCTGCGCTTTCTGTTCAAGTTTCAATACCAGGCGCAGTTCGACAATGTCGGCGCGGAGCATGAGCTGTGCTCGGTATTCATCGGGCGCAGCACCGGCCGCGTGCTGATCGACCACAACGAGATCGCGGAGTGGCGTTGGGTGAGCCCGGAGGAGCTCACGGTGGAGATGCAGGGCGCGGGCGCAGAGCGCTTCACGCCCTGGTTCATTATGGAGTGGGAACGGATTTGGCGGTATCACCGTGCGGCGGTTGATGCGTTACAGTCGCAGGCCGCCGGGCTTTGAGCCGCAGCAATATTAGGAGCTGATTTTGGGTATTCCACTGATTCAAAAGTATCGCGTGGCGCGCTACATCCTCGGCAGGAAGTTCCGCCGCGAGAAGCGCTATCCGCTGGTGCTCATGCTCGAGCCTCTGTTCCAGTGCAACCTCGCCTGTGCCGGCTGCGGCAAGATCGACTATCCGAAGGACATCCTGCAGAAGCGGGTCGCGGTGGAAGACGCCCTGCGCGCGGTCGATGAGTGTGGCGCGCCGATGGTCTCGATCCCGGGAGGCGAGCCGCTCATCCACAAGGAGATGCCGCAGATCGTGGCCGGGATCGTCGCCCGCAAGCGCTTCGTCTATCTCTGCACCAATGCCATCCTGCTGGCGAAGCACATCGACGAATACCGCCCCTCGCCCTATCTCACCTTCTCGGTGCACCTCGACGGCAATCGTGAGCGCCACGACGCCTCGGTGTGTCAGGAAGGGGTGTTCGACAAGGCGGTCGCGGCCATCAAGCTGGCGCGCTCCAAGGGCTTCCGCTGCACCGTCAACTGCACGCTGTTCCAGAACGAGAAGCCGGAGGAAGTGGCCGACTTCTTCGACCTGGCCCAGTCGCTCGGAGTGGAGGGCATCACCGTCTCCCCCGGTTACAGCTATCAGCATGCGCCGCGGCAGGACGTATTCCTCGGGCGCAGCGCCAGCAAGCAGCTCTTCCGCGACATCTTCAAGCTCAGCCGGGAGCGCGGTACGCGCTGGCCGTTCAACCAGTCGTCGCTGTTCCTCGATTTCCTGGCCGGCAACCAGACCTATCAGTGCACGCCCTGGAGCAATCCGACCTACAACATCTTCGGTTGGCAGCGGCCGTGCTATCTGCTCACGGACGAGGGCTACGCGTCATCGTTCCGCTCCCTCATGGACGACACCGATTGGGAGCGCTACGGCGTCGGCCGCAACCGCAAGTGCGACAACTGCATGGCGCACTGCGGCTTCGAGGGCACCGCCGTGGACGACACGTTCGCGCATCCGCTGAAGGCGCTGAAGGTGGCGCTGCGCGGCCCGCGGGTCGATGGCCCGATGGCGCCCGAGCTGCCCTTCCTCTACGACGATCAGCCGCCGCTCGTGGCGGCGGTCCCACTCGCCGCGATCAAGCGCGCGAGCCGGCAGGAAGACGCCAGTCGTGCCTGATTCGTTCGCCGGTCAGCTCGAAGCCTGGCGCGCGCGGATGGAGGTGGCGCTGGCCGCGCGGCTGCCGCGCGCCGACGAGACGCCCGAGCGGCTGCATGCCGCGATGCGCTACAGTGTGCTCGGCGGCGGCAAGCGCGTACGTCCGATCCTGCTGCTGGCCACGGCGCGCGCGCTCGGGCTTGCGGAGGAACAGGTAGAGGCTGCCGCCTGCGCGCTCGAATTGGTGCATGTCTATTCGCTGGTGCACGATGATCTGCCCTCGATGGACGACGACGATCTGCGCCGGGGTCGGGCGACGTGTCACAAGGCATACGATGAGGCGACCGCGCTGCTCGTGGGCGATGCGCTGCAATCCCTCGCCTTCGAGCTGCTGGCAGGCGATGCGGCGCTCCCGGCCGATCCGTCCATCCGCGTACGTCTGGTGCAGCTCCTCGCGCGCGCGATCGGCAGTCGCGGCATGGCGGGTGGTCAGGCGATCGACCTCGAAGCCGAGGGACGCAAGCTCGCCATCGCCCAGGTGGAGGAGATGCATTCACTGAAGACCGGCGCCCTGATCAGGGCCAGTGTCATGATGGGCGCCGCCTGCGCGGCCGCGCTCGAGCCGCGGCTCGAGCAGGCGCTCGCCGGTTTCGCGACGCCGATCGGGCTCGCATTCCAGATCCAGGATGACCTGCTCGATGTGCTCTCGGACACCGCGACGCTGGGCAAGGTGGCAGGTGCCGATCGCGAGCGCGGCAAGCCGACTTATCCCGCCATTCTCGGCGTGAGCGCCTCGCAGGAGCAGGTGCAGCGCCTGCACGCGCAAGCCATGGGATCCCTCGAACCGTTCGGCGCTCGTGCGGATGCACTGCGCGGCGTCACGGACTGGCTGCTTGCCAGGCGCAATTGAGCGGAGGCAAGAGGCCATGGAACCCGTTTCCGTTATGTCCGACGAGGCGTATCAGGAAGAGATCCTGCCGCTCGTCTCGCGCACGTTCGCGCTGACGATTCCGCAGCTCCCCGCGGCGCTGCGCACGGCGGTGACGAGCGCCTACCTTCTCTGCCGCATCGCCGACACCATCGAGGACGAGCCGGCGCTGTCGGCTGGTGACACCCATATCTTCCTCGAGCGCTTCACCGCCGTCGTGAAGGGCACCGAGGATGCGGCCCGGCTCGCGCGTGATGTGGCGCCGCGCCTTTCCGACCGCACCCTGCCCGCGGAGCGCGCTCTCGTCGCCAACATGGAGAGGGTGATCCGCGTCGTCAGCGGCTTCGATGAGCGCCAGCGCGCCGCGATCCGCCGCTGCATCGAGGTGATGAGCCGCGGCATGCACCAGTTTCAGCGCACCGCGAGCCTCAGGGGACTGGCCCGCTCGGCCGACATGGATTCCTACTGTTACTACGTGGCCGGAATCGTCGGCGAAACCCTGACGGAGCTCTTCTGCGCCTATTCGCCGGCGATCATGCGCCACTATGGCGCGCTCTACGAGCTCGCGCCCTCCTTCGGGCAGGGCCTGCAGATGACCAACATCCTGAAGGATGTCTGGGAGGACCGCGCCCGCGGCGCCTGTTGGTTGCCGCAGGAGGTCTTCAGCCGCTACGGCGTCGACCTCGGGCAGCTCTCCCCGGAACTCAGCGATGCGCGCTTTCATGCCGGCATGCTCGAGCTCATCGGGGTCGCGCACCGTCATCTGCGCAATGCGCTCGCCTTCACGCTATTCATTCCAGGCGAGGAAGCGGGTATCCGGCTCTTCTGCCTGTGGGCGCTCGGCCTCGCGGCACTGACGCTGCGCAAGATCCAGATGACCCCGGGCTTCACCGCGGGCGCGCAGGTGAAAGTCTCACGATCGGCGGTGATGATGACCCGGACCCTGACCAGTCTCTCGGTACGCAATGACCGTGTGCTGCGACAGCTCTTCGAGCGCGCCGCGCGCGGCCTGCCGCTCTCGGCCGCGCCGGTGCCGATGAAGCCTGTAGCGGTGCGCGCCAGCAGTGCGGGCGCTGAGGAGCTCGCGAGTCCCCAGCGGCTCGGAGGCTCGCTGCCGTGACACCGGGCGCACAGGCGGGCGCCGCCCCGCGCGAGCTTCCCGGCACTCTGGGCATGGCGGAGGTCGCGCGCGCGCGCGCCGCGCGCCCGGTGGGGCTGCTCGGCCAGGCGATTGCCGCCGCGCGCGATGGGCTGATCGGGCTGCAGCGGCGCGACGGGCACTGGCTGTTCGAGCTCGAGGCCGACTGCACCATTCCGGCCGAATACATCCTGATGATGCATTATCTGGATGAGATCGAGCCGGAGCTCGAGCGCAAGCTCGCCATCTATCTGCGCGAGAACCAGGCCGACCACGGCGGCTGGCCGCTCTACCACGGCGGGCAACTGGATCTGAGCTGCACCGTCAAGGCCTACTACGCGCTGAAGCTGGTCGGTGACGACCCGCAGGCGCCGCACATGCGGCAGGCCCGGGAAGCGATCCTGGCACGTGGCGGCGCCGCGCACGTCAATGTCTTCACGCGGATCGCGCTCGCGCTCTTCGGCCAGGTCCCCTGGCGGGCGGTGCCTTACATCCCGGTCGAGATCATGTTGATGCCGAGGTGGTTTCCCTTCCACATCGACAGGGTCTCCTACTGGTCGCGGACGGTGATGGTGCCGCTCTTCGTCCTGTGCACGCTGAAGCCGCGCGCGCGCAACCCGCGTGGCGTCGATGTGCGCGAGCTCTTCACCAAGCCGCCGGAAGAAGAGCATCACTACTTCCGCCTGCCGCGGCAGGGCAGGCTCCTCGCCCGCATCTTCTTCGCCATAGATCGCCTGGCGCGGTGCATCGATCCGCTGATCCCGGGCGCGATGCGCAAGGCAGCGCTGCGGCGCGCCGAGTCCTGGGTGCTGGAGCGCCTGAATGGCGAGGACGGCCTAGGCGCGATCTTTCCGGCCATGGTGAACGCCCTCGAGATGATGGTGCTGCTCGGCTATCCGGCGGATGATCCGCGCCGGCTCACCGCCAAGCGCGCCATCGAGAAACTCGTGGTCGATCGTGGCGACGGCGCTTACTGCCAGCCCTGCGTCTCGCCGGTCTGGGATACCGCCCTTGCCGCCCTCGCGCTGCAGGAGGCGGGTGACAGTCAGTCGATGCGCGCCGCAGTGCGCGGCCTCGACTGGCTGCTGCCGCGGCAGGTGCTGGAGGATGTGGGTGACTGGCGATCGCGGCGGCCGCAGGTGCGCAGCGGTGGCTGGGCGTTCCAGTACGGCAATGCGCATTATCCCGACCTCGACGATACCGCCGTGGTCGCCTGGGCCATGCATCAGGCACGACTGCCGGAGCGCTATACGGCCGCAATCGACAGCGCCCTCGACTGGCTGGTCGGGATGCAGAGCGAGAACGGCGGCTTCGCCGCGTTCGACGCCGACAACACGCACTACAACCTCAACTACATTCCTTTCGCCGATCACGGCGCGCTGCTCGACCCGCCGACGAGCGATGTGACGGCGCGGGTCGTGGCGGGACTGTCACGGATATTCCGGCCGCAGGACCGCGTTGCCCTCGAGCGCGCCCTTGCGTACCTGCGACGGGAGCAGGAGGACGATGGCTCCTGGTTCGGGCGCTGGGGCAGCAACTACATCTATGGCACCTGGTCGGTGCTGGTGGCGTTGGAGCTGGCCGGCGTCCCTGCCGCGGATCCGGCCGTACGCCGCGCCGTGGCATGGTTTCTCTCGCGTCAGAACGCCGACGGCGGCTGGGGTGAGAGCAACGATAGCTACGATCTCGAGACGTACCGCGATGCGACCTTCGCCAGTACGCCGTATCAGACGGCGTGGGCGGTGCTCGGGCTCATCGCCGCAGGCGAGGGCGACTCGCCGGCAGTGAAGCGCGGGGTCGACTACCTGCTGCGGACGCAGGAGAGCTCAGGACTCTGGTCGCATCCGACCTACACCTCGCCCGGCTTTCCGCGAGTGTTCTATCTCAAGTACCACGGCTACTGCGCCTTCTTTCCGTTCTGGGCGCTCGCCGCATATCGCCGTCGCAGCGAGTCCCATCCGCCTTGAAGCCGATCGGCATCGTCTCGGCGCTCGCGGCCGAGGCGCGCACTCTCGGGCCCACCGCCCACGGCGCCGAGCTCCGGCGGCTCACCGACGGCGCCCTTCTGGCGGTAAGTGGCATTGGGGAGAACGCCGCGGCCGCCGCCGCGCGCCGGCTGGTGCTCGCGGGCGCCGGCGCTCTCGCGAGCTTTGGCATGGCGGGTGGTCTCGACCCGGCGCTGATCTGCGGCGCCGTGCTGCTGCCGGAGG
>JBOIAB010000281.1:0-1774 GCA_050738635.1 Steroidobacteraceae bacterium | reverse complement strand
GGCCTTGACCGGCTTGCCGTTGATCTCGACGTTGACGAATTCTTCAGCCATGTTATGCCGCCCGCGCTCCGAGCTGGTCCGCGACGATGCTGCGGCCGCCGTGATCGATCATGTACTCGAACTCGTGGCGGAAATGCTTCACGAAGCTCTGCACCGGCCACGCCGCCGCATCGCCGAGCGCGCAGATGGTATGGCCCTCGATGCGGTTGGCGACATCGACCAGCAGCGACAGCTCCTCACGGCGCGCCTGGCCGGCGAGAACGCGCTTCAGCAGCCGGTTCATCCAGCCGGTGCCTTCGCGGCAGGGAGTGCACTGGCCGCAGGACTCCGACATGTAGAAACGCGAGATGCGCTCCAGCACGCGCACCATGCAGGTGGTCTCGTCCATGACGATGACGGCCGCGGAGCCGACGGCGGAGCCCGCCGCGCGCAGCGAGTCGTAGTCCATGTTGGTCTTGAGCATCACCTCGCCCGGCACGACGGGAACGGACGAGCCGCCCGGAATCACCGCCTTCAGGCGCCGGCCGCCACGAACGCCGCCGGCGAGCTCGAGCAGGTCCTTGAAGGACACACCGAGCGGTACCTCGAAGTTACCGGCCTTCTCGACATGACCGGAGACCGAGAAGATCACCGTGCCGCCCGAGTTCGCCGGTCCGAGGGAGGCGAACCACTGCGGCCCCTTGCGCAGGATCGTGGGGGCCGAGGCGAAGCTCTGCGTGTTGTTGATCGTGGTCGGCTGGCCGTAGAGGCCGAAGTTGGCCGGGAATGGCGGCTTGAAGCGCGGCTTGCCGGTCTTGCCCTCGAGCGAGTCGAGAAGCGCCGTCTCCTCGCCGCAGATGTCGGCGCCGGCGCCGACGAAGGTATGGATGTCGAAGTCGATCCCGGTGCCACGGATGTTCTTGCCGAGCAGGCCCGCGTCGTAGGCTTCCTGCAGGGCCGCCTCGAAGCGCGGCACCGGCTCACCGAGGAATTCGCCGCGGATGTAGTTGTAGGCGACGGTGGAATTGGTGGCGTAGCCGGCGATCGCCAGGCCCTCGACCAGGGAGTGCGGGTTGTAGCGCAGGATGTCGCGGTCGTGACAGGTGCCGGGCTCGCTCTCGTCGGAGTTGCAGACCAGGTACTTCTGCGCCGGCGAGTTGCGCGGCATGAAGCTCCACTTGGTCCCGGTGGGAAAGCCCGCGCCGCCGCGGCCGCGCAGGCCGGACGTCTTCACCGCATCGATGATCTGCTCGCGCGGCGGTTTCTCGCTGAGAATCTTCTCCCACGCCTCGTAACCGCCGATCTTGCGGTAGGTGGCGAGCTCCCAGGAGCGCTCGAGCTTGAGCGGCTCGAACACGACGAGATTCATCTTGTCGGGGCTGATCGGCATGGCGCTACTTCAGTTCATCCAGGATCCGGTCGAGCTTCTCCGGCGTCAGATGCTCGTGAAAGACATGGTCCACCATCAGCATCGGCGCGCCGGTGCAGGCCGCGAGGCACTCCTCCTCGCGCTTCAGGAAAATCCGCCCGTCGGGCGTGCTCTCGTTGAGCTTGATGCCGAGCTTGCGCTCGGCGTGCGCCACCAGCTCCTCGCCGCCATTCAACATGCACGAGATGTTGGTGCAGATGCTGACGTGGTGCCGGCCGCAGGGGTGGGTCTCCAGCATCGCGTAGAAGCTCGCTACCTCGTAGACCTGTTTGGGGGGCAGCTTACGGTACGCCGCCACCGCATCCATCCGCTCCGGCGTGAGATAGCCCTGGTTCTGCTCCTGCGCGGCGCGCAGCGCCGCGATGC
>JBOIAB010000280.1:0-2207 GCA_050738635.1 Steroidobacteraceae bacterium | reverse complement strand
GGGCGACCCGGGGCAAACCTCGACGACATCCGCACCGCCCTGCGCGAGATCGCCGATCAGGCCGTGCGGGCAGGCGACATCCTCCGGCGCCTGCGCAGCCTCGCGCGCTCTCAGCCCATGCGGCGGGTGCGCGCCGACATCAATGCCGTCATCGAGGAGATCCGGGATCTCGTCCTGGCGGATGCCCGGGTGCACCGCGCCGGCGCGAAGCTCGACCTCGCACAGGGACTCCCCTGCGTTTCGATCGATGCGCCGCAGCTTCAGCATGTGATCCTGAACCTGGTCCGTAACGGGCTCGAGGCGCTCACCAGCAGCTCCACCGCGGCGCCGGAGCTTTCCCTCGGCACGAGGCTCACCGCCGACGGCGACGTCGAGATCACCATCTGCGACAACGGCCCAGGTCTCTCGCCCGAGGCGCTCGAGCGCCTCTTCGACCCCTTCTTCTCCACGAAAGCCGAGGGAACCGGCCTCGGGCTTGCGATCAGCAACACGGTCGTGCGCGCCCATGACGGCACCCTCGGCCACAGGCCGATTCTGCCCCGGGGGGCCTGCTTTTACATTCGCCTGCCCGCGGCGCCGGCGAGCGGATAACATCGGTCCTGCGCGCCGGTTCCGGCCGGGGCGGGATTACCGGTATGATGGGGTCCACCGCCGCGCTCGCCGCTTCGCATGCTGTCGCCCGAACTGCTCAGCAAAGTCCTGCAATCCGCGCCCGATGCGATCGTGATCGTCGATACGGCCGGGGTGATCCTCTTCGCCAGCTGCCAGATCACGACCCTCGCGGGCTATCAACCGGAGGAGGTTCTGGAGCGGAGCATCGAGATCCTGATGCCCCAGCGGTTCCGGGAGCTGCATCTCGCCCATCGTCGCGCGTACAACCGTGACGCACACCCCCGCCCCATGGGGATGAATCTCGATCTTCGTGTGCTGCACAAGGATGGCCACGAGCTTCCGGTCGAGATCAGCCTGAGTCCCGTCCACGACGGTGAGCGGTTGCTCATCGCGGCGGCGATCCGCGACGTGACGGAGCGCAAGCGAATTCAGACCGAGCTCAAGCACGCACGAGAGGCCGCCGAGCGCGCCAATCTCGCCAAGAGCCGCTTTCTCGCCACGGCGAGCCACGATCTTCGTCAGCCGCTGCAGACCCTCTCGCTCCTGAACGGCACGCTTCGCCGTACCGTGCGCAGCCCGGTGGCGGCCGAGGCGGTCGCTCAGCAGGGCCAGGCGATCGAAGCGATGTCGCACCTCACGAATGCGCTGCTCGATATCAGCAAGCTCGAATCGGGCGCGATTCGCCCGGACCCGTCCGACTTCGCCGTTGCGGCGCTCTTCGAGGAGATGCGCACCGAGTTCGCGAGCGTCGCGGCGAGCAAAGGCCTCGAGCTGCGCATCGAGGCGGCGGCGCCGGCTGCACATTCCGACCCTTCGCTCGTCGGTCAGATCCTGCGTAACCTCGTCTCCAACGCCATCAAGTACACGCATCGGGGATGCGTGCAATTGCGGTCCGCGTCATGTGACCGAGGTGTGCGCCTCGAAGTGGCGGATACCGGTATCGGTATCCCGGCCGCGCTGCTACCGCACATCTATGAAGAGTTCTACCAAGTGGGCGTTTCGAGCAACACTGCGCGCCAAGGCTATGGGCTGGGCTTGAGCATCGTCCAGCGCCTCGTGCAGCTCCTCGGCCTCAAGCTCGAAGTGCAGTCGCAAGTCGGCCACGGCTCGACCTTCGCGCTGGAGCTGCCTGCGGCGCTCGCCAAGGCAGCGAGCAGCGTGCTGGCTCCCGAGTCCACCAACAGCGCCGCGCCGGAGCTGCCGGCCGCAGGCCGCATCCTCCTCGTGGACGATGATGCCGGAGTGCGCAATGCCACGGCGATGCTGCTCGAGGTCGAAGGGTTTGTGGTCGCCCGTGCCGCCTCCCTCAGCGAGGCGGTGCAGGAAGCGCGCCGCGGTCCACCCGTCGATGTGGTGGTCGCCGACTATCATCTGCAGAAGGGCGAGACCGGCATGGACGTGATCGCGCAGGTGCGCGCGCTCGTCGGACAGAGCCTGGGCGCGGTACTCGTGAGCGGCGACACCTCATCGACGCTGCACGACATCAAGCTCGATGAGCACCTGCGCGTCGCGAGCAAGCCCATCCGGGCGGACGAGCTGCTCGGGTTGATCGCCACGCTCCTGCCGCGGAAACCCAACGCCAGGACCGGATGACG
>JBOIAB010000279.1:0-11972 GCA_050738635.1 Steroidobacteraceae bacterium | reverse complement strand
GTGCTGCTTCTTGCCTTTCGCGAGCCCCACCTGGACCTTCGCCCGGCCATCCTTCCAGTAGAGCTCGAGCGGCACCAGCGTGTAGCCCTTGCGCTCGACGGCACCGATGAGCCCGCTGAGCTGGCTGCGATGCAGCAAGAGCTTGCGGGTGCGCACCGGATCGGCGACCACATGGCTGGAGGTGGAGGGTAGGGGCGAGAGGTGCGCGCCGATGAGGAATGCCTCGCCGCCGCGCAGGTAGACGTAAGCCTCCTTGAGCTGGGCGCGGCCGGCGCGCATGGCCTTGACCTCCCAGCCCTGCAGCACGAGCCCGGCCTCGTAGCGCTCCTCGATGAAGTAATCGAAGCGTGCCTTGCGGTTCTCGGCAATGAGTCTGGGGGCGGTTGCGGCCTTGCGCTGCATGGTCGGCGGATGACTGGCCCGGGATTGGGGGCGTCATTGTAGGGGGAAGCTTGTCGCCGGGGCGCTGATATTGGGACAATCGCACTCATGCGAGAGGTCAAGCGCTCGGCGCTCGTCGCCCAGCCGCCGAGTCGCCTGTTCGCGCTCATCAACGACATCGAGAGTTATCCGCGCTTCCTGCCGTGGTGTACCCACGCGCGCGTGGAGTCGCGGACGGAGCGCGAGCTCGTGGCGACGATCGGCGTCAAACGAGGGCCGCTGCACGGTGAGTTCACCACCCGCAACGAGCTCGAGCCCGACAAAAGAATTCTGATGCACCTGGTGAATGGCCCCTTCAAGACCCTCGAGGGTCAGTGGCTGCTCACTCCCATCGGTGCCGACGGCTGCCGCGTCGAGCTGACCATGCGCTTCGCTTTCAAGAACGCCCTGTCGGCCGTGATGTTCGAGCACAAATTCGCCGAGACCGTCGGCTCGCTCGTGGATGCCTTCGTGGCCCGCAGCCGTGGCTGACAAACATTGTGTGGTGGCCTACGCCGACGCTGCGCGCCAATACCTTTGGCCGGTCGCACTGCCGGCTGGGGCCAGCATTGCCGCGGCGATCGAGGCTGCCCGCCGCCAGGCGCCGGGAGTCGCCGTGCCCTGGGACAGTGCTCCCGTCGGCATCTTTGGCGAGCCGCGCAGCCGTGCCGACCTCCCCGCCGACGGCGACCGGATAGAGCTCTACAGGCCTTTACGCGACGACCCCAAGGTGCGTCGCCGCACCCGAGCCGCGCGTCGTCCGAAAGCAAGTCGGTAAGGGGCCCAGGGCCTAGAAGATACTGAACTTCGTGATGGGCGCCTGGCGCCCGGGCGCGTTCGGACGTCCCTTGGGCACGTTGTAGAGCGCGAGCCGCTGCACCTTGTCGCCCGTGAAGTAGACGATCACCCGGCTCTCGAGCGGCCGGCGGACGTAGCCGCGCTTGAAGTAATAGATGTAGTCCCAGCGCTCGTTATTGAAGACATCCTGGACCATCGGCGTACCGAGGATGTAGCGCACCTGGCTGCGGGTCATGCCCACCTTCAACTGGCTCACGGCTTTGCCGTCGAGATAGTTTCCCTGCTGAATGTCCATCCGGTACACACAGCCCGTCAGGCAGATGCAGACGGCGAGTGCGGCCAGGCCGAGCAGGCGCGGGCGGGGCAAGGGGCGGGAAATGGAGCGCAAGAGTTCAGGTCGCATGAAGGTCCGTCGGAAGGGAAAATGCGTAATAATGGTGCCGATGATACCTGATCGCGAATCCGCCGCGCCTGATCCCATGCGCGGCGCGTTCCGCGGGAGATGACGCGGTGGAAGGCAAGGACCTTCGTAAAGCGGGCCTGAAGGTGACGCTGCCTCGCCTGAAGATCCTCGAGATCCTCGAGGGCAGTGCGACGCGGCATATGTCAGCCGAAGACATCTACCGCACCCTGCTGGAGTCCAACGAGGACATCGGGCTCGCGACCGTCTACCGGGTGCTGACGCAGTTCGAGGCCGCGGGCCTCGTGACCCGCCATCACTTCGAGGATGGCATGGCGGTCTTCGAGCTCAATCAGGGCACGCATCACGATCATATCGTTTGCCTTGACTGCGGCCGCGTCGAAGAGTTCATGGACGCCGGCATAGAAGAGCGGCAGACCGCCGTGGCGCAGCGACAGGGGTTCACGATCCGCGATCACTCCCTCATCCTCTACGGCAACTGCCGCAAGACCCACTGCCCCTATCGGCGTGCGCCCAAGCGCTTGCCCGCCACCTGAAGCATCTCGCGCGCGTGCTCGCGCGCCTTCGGGGTGACATCGACCCCGCCGAGCATGCGGGCGAGCTCCTCTATCCGATCCTCGCCGGTGAGGGTGGTCACCGCTGTGCGGGTGGTTTTGCCGTCGGTGAGCTTCGCGACGCGCAGGTGATGATGGCCTTGCGATGCGACTTGCGGCAGGTGCGTCACGCACAAGACCTGACCGCGCTCGCTGAGGGCCCGCAGCTCGCGGCAGACGATCTCCGCCACGGCGCCGCCGATGCCGGAATCGACCTCATCGAACACCATGCTGCGCGTTTCCTGCGTGCTGCTGGCAACCTGCACGGCAAGCGACAGACGCGACAGCTCGCCGCCCGATGCGATCTTCGCGAGCGCGCGGGGAGGCTGACCAGGGTTGGTGCTGACGCGCAGCTCGACATCGTCGATGCCGTGTTGCGCCGGCTCGCCGGTTCGGCTCTGCGCGACGCCCACCTCGAGGCGGCCGCCCGTCATCCCGAGGGTTTGCATGCGCGCGGTGATGTCCTTGGCGAGCGCAGTCGCGGCCGCCGTCCTCTTCGTGGAGAGCTTCTGCGCCTGCTCGCGGTAGCGGTCCAGAGCCGTTGCCAGCTCCTTGCGCAGCACCGCCAGGTCGACCTCGGCCCGCTCCAGACTCTCGAGCTCCGCGCTGAGCTGCGCGGCGCGCGGCAGCAACTCGGGCGGTGTCACGCGGTGTTTGCGCGCCAGCTCCTCTATGGCGGCCAGGCGCCGCTCCACATCCTGTTGCCGCTGCGTATCCAGGTCCAGACTCTCGCCATAGCGCTCGAGCTCTCGCGCCGCCTCGCGGATCTGGACTGCCGCCTCCTCCGCGAGAGTAACTACCGGCGCGAGCTTCGGGTCGAGCGCCGCGCCCGGGCGCAACGATTGCAACGCGCGGCTGACGTTGGCATGCGCGTTGCTGTCCTCGGCCTGATACAACGTTGCGAGAGCCATCTGCGCGGCTTCCGCCAGACGTCCCCGATTCATGAGCCGCGCCCGCTCCTCCGTCAGTCGCGCCACCTCGCCTTCCTCCAGGCTGAGCGCCTGCAGCTCGCCGGCCTGAAACTTGAGCAGTTCGAGCTTCGCCTCGCGGTCGCGCGCGCGGCTTTCGAGCTCGAGGGTGCGCTCGAGCATCTCGCGCCAGACGCGATAGGCGATTCCAACCTGGCCGACCAGGGGCTCGAGCCGCGCGTAATCGTCGAGCAGCTCCCGCTGCGCCGCCGCGCGGGTGAGCGACTGGAATTCGTGCTGCCCGTGGATATCGATGAGGATGCTCCCGACCTCCCGCAGCAGCAGGACCGGAACGGACTGTCCGTTGACGTAGGCGCGCGAGCGGCCATCCGGCGTTAGCACCCGGCGCACCATGAGCTCATTGCCGCGCTCGATCGACTGCTCCTCCAGCCAGTGCATCAGTGCCTGCGGTGCCTTGCTCAGATCGAAGGTCGCGGTGATCTCGGCGCGCTCGGCGCGGTGACGGATCATCTCGGGGCCGCCACGGCCGCCGGCAAGCAGTTGCAGGGCATCGACCAGGATCGATTTACCGGCGCCGGTCTCGCCGGTGAGCACCGTGAGTCCGGGGTAAAACTCGAGCTCGATGGCCTCGATGATGGCGAAGTCGCGTATTTGCAGGCGGATGAGCATGGGTCTTAGGTCGCCGGCCGCTCAGCGCTCGCCGTTGCCGCGGCCCCAGTGGAGCTTCGAGCGCAACAGACGGTAGTAGTCGTGTCCGGCAGGGTGCAGCAGCGTGATGCGCTCACCGGCGGGCTTCACCTCCAGCCGGTCTCCGGGCACGATCTCGCCCAGAATGGCGCCATCGCAGGTGACTTGCGCGCGGGCGTCGAGCCGCTGCAGCAGCTCGATCTCGATCAGTGCGTGGGAAGACACGACTATCGGACGATCGGAGAGCGTATGCGGACAGATCGGCGCCATCACGAGGGCGTCGAGGTGCGGCTCGATGATCGGACCGCCGCAGGACAAGGCGTAGGCCGTAGAGCCGGTCGCGCTCGCAACGACGATGCCGTCACCGGCGTGGGTGTTGACATAACGCCCGCCGACCCGAGTCTCGAAATCCAGCATCCGTCCGGTCGCCGTCTTCTGCAGTACGACGTCATTGAGCGCGACCGCCTCCGCCGTGACGCCGCCCGCCTGGCGCAGGCAAGCGGCGAGCAGTGGGCGTTCGTCGGCCTCGAGCCGGCCCTCGAGCGCAGCATCGACGCAGCCGAGCATGTCGTGCGGCATGACGTCGGTCAGGAAGCCGAGCCTGCCGCGATTGATGCCGAGAAGGGGTACGCCATGGCGGGCGACGAGTCCGGCCGCGTAGAGCAGGGTGCCATCGCCGCCGATCGCGATCATGAGGTCGGCGCGCCTGCCGAGCTCTGTCTCCGGCACCGGCTGCAGCGCCGCGCCGGCGCCGGCCATGAAATCGGCGGCAGCCGTCGTTTCGCTGATGAGCACCCTCACTTGCCGGCTCGCCAGATGCGCCAGCAAGGCCTGCGCGGACTCCGCGACGCGCGAGTCCGTGAATTTGCCGACCAGCGCGCAGGTGCGGACGGGGAGGGGCATCCGCGGGATCCTAGCAGGACGGGCATAGGCTTGCTTGACGGTCGCCTCGGCCGTCTATAGTTTGAGGTGTAGGGTTCGAGATCTATGACAGCAGAAGGCCGCGAAGAGCAGCTCAACGAGCGGGCGCAACACCTGCTGCGGGCGCTCATCGAAAGCTACATCCGCGACGGTCAGCCCGTCGGCTCCCGCTCTCTCTCGCGGGAGTCGGGCTTGCAGCTTTCGTCGGCGACCATCCGTAACGTGATGGCCGATCTCGAGGAGCTGGGCTTCGTCTCCTCGCCGCACACCTCGGCGGGGCGCATCCCGACCGACAAGGGGTACCGGTTCTTCGTCGACACCCTGTTGCAGGTGCAGCCGGTGGAGGAGGCCGCCGCCGCCGAGATTCGCCGGCAGCTCGGCGGCCGCCAGCTCGAGCCTGCGCGCGAAAGCTCCAAGGACCTCATCGCCACCGTGTCGCAACTGCTTTCCAGCGTGACGCGGCTCGCCGGCGTGGTGACACTGCCGCGCGCCGCGGAGGCGTCGATCACGCAGATGGAGTTCGTCACCCTGTCCGAGAATCGCGTTCTCGTCGTGCTGGTCTATGGCGAGCGCGAGGTGCAGAACCGCATCATCCAGCTCGAGCGCTACTACTCGCCCGATGAGCTCAAGCGCGCCTCCAACTTCCTCAACGAGCAGTTTCGCGGCCGCTCGCTCGCGCAGGTGCGTCAGGAGATCCTGCGCCAGCTCAGCGAGACCCGCGCCCACATGAATCAGATCATGCTGGATGCGATCTCGATGGCGCAGCACGTGTTCGAGGCCGGCGCCGCCGGTGACGACCGGCTCGAGTACGTCATCAAGGGCGAAACGAACCTCATGGGCATGGGGGAGCTCTCGAGCGTCGAGAAGCTGCGGCGCCTCTTCGAAGCGTTCAACGAGAAGCGTGACTTCCTGCACCTCCTCGACCACAGCCTGCGGGCCGAAGGCGTGCAGATCTTCATCGGCCACGAGTCCGGATATCAGATCCTCGATGACTGCAGCGTGGTGACCGCCCCCTATGGCGCACCGGACTCGGTGCTCGGGGTCCTCGGGGTCATCGGGCCGACGCGCATGGCCTACGAGCGGGTGATTCCGATCGTGGACATGACCGCGAGGCTGCTCGGCGCCGCCTTGAATTCCCGCCGCTGAGACAAAAGAAAGTAGCCCGCACGCGCGCAAAGCGGCAGCATGCCGACTTGGCGCCAATCAAACGATATCGGAGGTTTCCCTGATGGGTACGGAGGAGAACGGCGGGCGGACGGGTCCCGGCATGCAAGAGAGCGGGATGGATGCCGCATCGCCGCCGGCCGAGCTCGAGCGCCTGCAGCAGGCCCTCGCCGAAGCCGAGGAGCGGGCGCTCAGCCACCGGGAGCAGTACCTGCGCGCGGTGGCGGAGCTCGACAACGTGCGCAAGCGCGCCCAGCGCGACATCGAAGCCGCCAATCGCTACGGCCTGGAGAAGTTCGCCGCCGAGCTGCTGCCCGTGCGCGACAGCCTCGAGCTTGCCGTGCAGAGCGCTGATCAGGCGGAGATCGACACCCGCAGCCTGAAGCAGGGTCAGCAGGCGACGCTGCAGCTGCTCGCCAAGGCGCTGGAGCGGCTCGGCGTCACCGCCATCGATCCCGTCGGGGAGCCCTTTGACCCGACCCGGCACGAGGCGATGCTGGCGCAGGAGTCGGCTACCGCGAAGCCGGGCACCGTGCTGCAGGTCGTGCAGACCGGCTACGAGCTGAACGGCCGGGTCATCCGGCCGGCGCGGGTGATCGTAGCCAAGGCGTAGCCCGAGGACCGAGGCGGCCGGCGCAGGCGGGATCGCATGCAAAAAGCGCTGTCCGGACTTGAATCGGCGCCCCGAACACCCAGAAAGTAGATCGACTTTATCCCCCTTTAGAAAGAGATTCCGGCGGAGTAGACACATGGCAAAGGTAATCGGCATCGACCTCGGCACGACCAATTCGTGCGTGGCCATCATGGAGGGCGGCAAGCCCCGCGTGATCGAGAACAGCGAGGGCGACCGTACCACCCCATCGATCGTTGCCTTTACGAAGGACAACGAGGTACTGGTCGGCCAGCCTGCCAAGCGTCAGGCGGTCACCAATCCGCACAACACCCTGTTCGCCATCAAGCGCCTCATCGGACGCAAGTACGAGGACGAGGTCGTTCAGCGCGACGCCAAGATGGTGCCCTACAAGATCGCCCGCGCGGACAACGGTGATGCCTGGGTGGAAGTGCAGGGCAAGAAGATGGCGCCCGCCGAGATCTCGGCCCGCGTCCTCATGAAGATGAAGAAGACGGCGGAGGACTATCTCGGTGAGCCGGTGACCGAGGCCGTGATCACCGTTCCTGCCTACTTCAACGATTCCCAGCGCCAGGCCACCAAGGATGCCGGCCGCATCGCCGGCCTCGAGGTCAAGCGCATCATCAACGAGCCGACGGCGGCCTCGCTCGCCTATGGGCTCGACAAGCAGGGCGGCGACCGCAAGATCGCAGTCTATGACCTCGGCGGCGGCACGTTCGACGTTTCCATCATCGAGATCGCGGAAGTCGACGGCGAGCGCCAGTTCGAAGTGCTCTCCACCAACGGCGACACCTTCCTCGGTGGCGAGGACTTCGACCTGCGGATCATCAATTTCCTCGCCGAGGAATTCCTCAAGGAATCCGGCGTCGATGTGCGCAAGGACCCGCTGGCCATGCAGCGCCTGAAGGAAGCTGCCGAGAAGGGCAAGATCGAGCTCTCCTCCACCCAGCAGACCGACATCAACCTGCCGTACATCACAGCGGATGCCTCGGGACCGAAGCACCTCAACATCAAGCTGACCCGGGCGAAGCTCGAGGCGCTGGTGGAGGATCTGGTGCAGAAGACCATCGCGCCCTGCCGCACTGCGCTCAAGGACGCCGGTCTCGCCGCCGGCGATGTCGCGGAAGTCATCCTGGTCGGCGGCCAGACACGCATGCCGCTGGTGCAGAAGTACGTGAAGGATTTCTTCGGGCGTGAGCCGCGCAAGGACGTGAACCCGGACGAAGCGGTTGCCGTGGGTGCGGCCATCCAGGCCGGTGTGCTCGCCGGCGAGGTCAAGGATGTGCTGTTGCTCGACGTCACGCCGCTGTCGCTCGGCATCGAGACCCTGCATGGCGTGATGACCAAGCTGATCGAGAAGAACACCACCATTCCGACCAAGGCGTCGCAGACATTCTCGACGGCGGACGACAACCAGACCGCGGTCACCATCCATGTGCTGCAGGGCGAGCGCGATCGCGCGGCGGACAACAAGTCGCTCGGCAAGTTCGATCTCAGTGGTATTCCGCCGGCGCCGCGCGGCATGCCGCAGATCGAGGTCTCCTTCGACATCGACGCCCACGGTCTTCTCAACGTCTCCGCCCAGGACAAGGCGACCGGACGTGAGCAGAAGATCGTGATCAAGGCCTCGAGTGGACTCACCGAGGACGAGATCAAGCGGATGGTGCGCGACGCCGAGGCGCACGCCGCCGAGGACAAGCGCTTCCGCGAGCTGGTCGAGACCCGCAACAAGGCCGATGGGATGATCCATGCGGTCGAGAGAAGTCTGAAGGATCTGGGCGAGAAGGTGGATGCGACCGAGCGGGCCCAGGTCGAAGCCGCGGTCTCGGATCTGCGCACCGCGCTGAAGAGCGATGACCGTAACGTCATCGAGAAAAAGACCGAGGCGCTGGCGCAGGCATCCGCGGGAATCGCGCAGCGTGCCTACGCGGCTGGCCAGGCAGGTCCTGAGGCGGGCGCCGGCGCGGCTGGTGCGGAGGCCTCTTCCGGGCAGACGGGCGGCGGCTCCGGGCAGGCCGGTCGCGACGATGTGGTCGATGCGGAATTCGAGGAAGTGAAGGACAAGGGCCGCAAGGCCAGCTGAGGCAAAGGAAGGGGTTCTTGCTAGACTGGCTGCAAGCCGCGCATGTGGCTCGCAGCCAATCAACTCATGTCAAAAGCTGATTACTACAAGGTACTCGACGTACCGAGAACGGCCACCGAGGCGGAGATCAAGAAGGCCTATCGCCGCCTCGCCATGAAGTTTCACCCCGACCGCAATCCCAACGACAAGGAGGCCGAGGAGCGCTTCAAGGAGGCGAAGGAAGCCTGCGAGGTGCTCACCGATCAGCACAAGCGCGCCGCATACGACCAGTATGGTCATGCCGGCGTCGAGGCCGCGGCCGCCGGCGCCCGCGGGCGCGCCGGAGGCTTCGGCCCCGGCGATGCCTTCAGTGACATCTTCGGCGATGTTTTCGGCGACATCTTCGGCACGGCCCGCCGTGGCGGCCGCGCGCAGGTGTTTCGCGGCGCCGACCTGCGCTACGAGATCGAGCTCGAGCTCTCCCAGGCCGTATTCGGCCACTCGGTCGAGATCGAAGTGCCGAAACTCGCCGAATGCGACACCTGCCATGGCACCGGCGCGGCAAAGGGCAGCTCACCGGCGGCCTGCGATACCTGCGGCGGCTCCGGCCAGGTGCGCATCTCCCAGGGCTTCTTCCAGCTGCAGCAAACCTGCCCGCGATGCCGCGGCGTCGGTACCATCGTCAAGAACCCTTGCGATGTCTGCCTCGGGCAGGGTCGGGTCCGCCGCAGCCGCAAGCTGTCCGTGAAGATTCCGGCGGGTGTTGACACCGGCGACCGCATTCGGCTGGCCGGCGAAGGCGAGGCGGGACGCAACGGCGGTCCGCCGGGCGATCTCTATGTCGAAATGCACGTGCGCGAGCACGCGATCTTCGAGCGGGATGGAGAGCACCTCAGCTGCGAGGTGCCGGTCAGTTTCGCGACCGCCGCGCTCGGCGGCACGGTGGATGTGCCGACTCTCGACGGCGATGTGACCCTGAAGATTCCCGCCGAGACGCAGTCGGGACGCGTCTTTCGATTGCGCGACAAGGGCGTGAAGCCGGTGCGCGGCAACTCGCGCGGCGATCTCTTTTGTCGGGTCGTGGTGGAGACGCCGGTGCATCTCTCCGCGGAGCAGCGCGAGCTGATCCGTCAGCTCGAGGAGTCGCTGCGGCAGGACCGCCAGCGGCACGCGCCGCGCGAGAAGGGATTCCTCGAGGGCGTCAAGCGCTTCTTCTCGGGCGCCTGAGGTTGGATCCATGGCGGTGGCGCGGGCTGTCATCATCGGAGCGAGCGGGCGCATGGGCCAGGCGCTCGTGCGAGCCGCCAGCGAGCTGCCCGCCGTGCGGATCACCGCGGCGGTCGCTTCCCCCGCGAGCGCCAGTCTCGGCCGCGACGCCGGCGCGCTCGCGGGCGTGGAGCCCCTCGGTGTCGAGGTCACGAGCGACCTGCCCGCGGCGCTGGCAGCGGCGGACGTCGCGGTCGACTTCTCGCAGCCGGATGCGACTCGCGCCAACATTGCCGCTTGCCGTGCCGCGCGCAAGGCGCTGCTCATCGGGACTACCGGCTTCGCGGCCGAGCTGACCGAGGCGGAGCTCGCGGCCGCCGCGCGCGAGATTCCACTGCTCATCGCGCCCAACACCAGCCTCGCTGTCGCGCTGTTGACGGAGCTCGTCCGCAGGGCGGCCCGCGTCCTGCCTGCCGAATTCGACATCGAGATCATCGAGGCGCATCACCGGACGAAGCGGGACGCCCCTTCGGGCACCGCCCTGGCGCTCGGCCGGGCGGCAGGCGAGGGGCGGGGCCTCGCGCCCGCGGCAGCGCTCTCGGGTAGCTCCGGCGGGCGCAGCGGGACGCGGCGGCAGGGGGAGATCGGGTTCGCCGTCGTGCGTGGCGGCGACATCATTGGCGAGCACACGGTGCTCTTTGCGGGTCCCGGGGAGGAACTGCGCCTGAGCCACCGGGCGGGCGACCGCGCCATCTTTGCGCGCGGTGCCCTGCGGGCGGCGCTGTGGCTCCGGGAGCAGCCGCCGGGCCGCTATGACATGAGCGATATTGTTGATGCAGATCATGCACTTAGATGATTGTCTGCAGCGTTTTACCGCCTCGCGGCGGCCGAACTTTCCGTGGACACCCAGGCGCTTGGCCCGTAAAATTTCGCCGTAATCCGTGTGCGGATTAGTCCATGCAAGGCGGGAGGTGTTCGAGAGAACCCTCCCGTTTTGTATATCCGCGATCCGCCAGAGAACATGACGAGGTTCATTTGAAGTGAGCGTACCCGCTGTACTGGCGCTTGCGGATGGCACCATCTTCCGCGGCCAGTCGATTGGTGCCAAGGGCAACACCACGGGCGAAGTCGTTTTCAACACTGCATTGACGGGGTATCAGGAGATCCTCACCGACCCGTCGTACGCCCGCCAGATCATCACCCTCACCTGTCCGCACATCGGCAACACCGGCTGCACGCCGGAGGATCTCGAGTCCGCTCAGATCTACGCCGCCGGCCTCGTCATCCGCGATCTGCCGCCGCGCGCCAGCAGCTGGCGCGCCAACGAGTCGCTGAGCGAGTTCCTGGAGCGCGGGCGCGTCGTCGCCATCGCGGGCCTCGACACGCGGCGCCTGACACGCATTCTGCGTGAGACCGGCGCTCAGGCCGGTTGCATCATGACGGGTGAGCAGGTGGACACCGCCGCGGCCGTCAAGGCCGCGGGCAAGTTCCCCGGCCTCAAGGGCATGGATCTCGCCAAGGTCGTCACCACCAAGCGCGGCTTCCAGTGGAACGAGGGCAGCGTCTGGCCGGAGGGCCTGCGCCCGCCCATCCGCTCGCACCAGCGGCTGCACGTCGTGGCCTATGACTTCGGCATCAAACGCAACATCCTGCGCCTGTTGGCAGACTTCGGCTGCCGCATGACGGTGGTGCCGGCGCAAACCAGCGCCGAGGAGGCGCTGGCGCTCGCGCCCGATGGCATCTTCCTCTCCAACGGCCCCGGCGATCCGGAACCCTGTGACTACGCCATCAACGCCACCCGCAAGTTTCTCGACACCGACATCCCGGTGTTCGGCATCTGTCTCGGTCACCAGATCCTCGGACTCGCCTGCGGCGCGAGCACGCTGAAGATGAAGTTCGGTCACCATGGCGCCAACCATCCGGTGCAGGACCTGGATTCCGGGCGGGTGTTCATCACCAGCCAGAATCACGGCTTCGCGGTCGATGAGACGACGTTGCCCGGCAACGTGCGAGCGACGCACCGCTCGCTCTTCGACGGCTCGCTGCAGGGTCTCGCCTTCAAGGATCGGGCGGCATTCGGCTTCCAGGGCCACCCGGAGGCGAGCCCGGGGCCGCACGATCTGAAGCCGCTCTTCGAGCG
>JBOIAB010000278.1:0-18999 GCA_050738635.1 Steroidobacteraceae bacterium | reverse complement strand
CTATGAGGTGGTCGGTCCAAGCGAAAGACCCAACTGGGAGCTGGATGGACGAAATGCCCACGTCCAGTTCTGCGAGGGCGGTCCGCTGCTCCTTCAACGGCGCAGCGGGCCGCTACTTACAGATCGATCCGCCGCAGCTCGCTCTCCTCTCCTTCCCAGGTCGCGTGCCAGAGTTCACCGTCCGTCCAGGTGACGCCGGTGACGAAGCGATTGGACTCGATCGTGCGCAGGATCGTGCCCGTTTCGGGGTCGATCTGATGGATCTTGCGGGCGCGGTATTCCCCCACCCAGAGCGTTCCTTCCGCCCATGTCAGCCCCGAGTCGCCGCCGGCGCTGGGCGCTGGAATGGAGGCGAGCACGCGGCCGGTCTCTGGATCGATCTTGTGGATGCGGCTCTCGGCGACCTGATAGAGGTGTCGACCATCGAACGCCGTCCCGGCATGCGAGGCGAAGTCGATCGAGCGCAGCATGCCGCCGGTGTCAGGATCCACGGCCTGCAGCTTGTCGCCGGTCGCGAGCCAGACATTGCGGCCGTCATAACTGACTCCGTTGACGCGGGCCGCGCCTGCGAAAGGGCCATACTCTTTGACGATGTCGGCGCTGGATCTGCTCATGAGTCTGCTCGTTGACGATGGCCGCACTGCGCGGCGGGAAAGCTGAGCCTAATCGACGGGCAGCGGCGGCGGGAGTAACAAGCTCGTCGCGAATCCCGGGACTGGCGGCACCAGCCAGCGGCGGGCGCGGCCGCGTCCGAATGACTGCACCTTGCCGGCTGCCGACAGCGAGTCGAGGGTCCGCTGCACGGTGCGCTGGCTCGTGCGCAGACCGAGCGCCAGGGCGGAGGTCGACCACGACTCTCCGTCCGCCAGGAACGCGAGCAGCGCGGCATATTTCTCCTCGACCGGCTGCGCGAGCACGACGACCGCTACCGCGCGCCCCTGCCGCGGTACGAGCACGAAACCTCGCTCGGTCGCCTTGATCTCGGCCAGCGGCCGCAGTACCGCCCGCAACCGCGCCATTTCGACCCGCAGCCGCGCCCGGTGCGACTCGTCGGCGAGCTTCAGTCGGAAGACCCGCGCGATCAATACGTCACGCGATACGTCGTCGGGCCATGCCTCTGCCAGCGCGCGGGCCAATGAGAACAACACGGGGCGGGTGGCAAGCGAGACGACATTGCGCTCATCCCTTGCCGCATGTCGGCAGGCGTCGAGGACGAAGGCGCCGGAGGCAAACAGCGCTTCGACTTCCTGCAGAAGGAGAGGGCGCGCGTCGTTGCGTGCAACCAACCTGGCTACGGGCGTATTCAACATCGTGAGCGCGTTGGCGACTTCCGCCAGGAGAGCGGGAATGCCGGCCCGGCGTGCCGCACTCTCTGCGCGCGCGAGCGCGGCGCGCGCCGCCTTCGTGCGGATGCGCCGCATGGCGATACCGGCGACCAGCAGTTCATGCGCAGCCTGCGACGCGCTCGGCAGTGGCGTGGGATCGATACGCGCAAGGAGGTTCTCGGCCTCGTCGAGTCTCCCGGTGAGGAGGAGATGTCGAGCCTCCAAATAGCGCGCCAGCGCGGCATTTACCTGATCGCCGCGAGCCTCGAGCGTCGCCCGTGCCGCATCGAGCGCCTTCGCCGCCCAGCCGAGATCCCGCGATGCCAGTGCGACTTCCGCCTCGGCGACGACGCACCTGGCGCGGGCCACTACCTCCCTCGGGCCGAAGGCGCGCGCAGCGCGGCGCAGGAGCTTCCTCGCCCGCGCGTGCTCGCCGAGCTGCGCCATCGCTATGCCGCGCAGCGCCAGCGCGGACGCATCCTCGCGCAGAGCAATTCTTTTCAAGGCGCCCAGCGGGTCTCCCGCCGCCAGCGCGCGTGCGGCGGCCGTGATCAGCGAGTCCACAGGAATCCCGTCAAGTTTGTAACTCTCCGCTCGCGCGACTGCCCGCTAGCATTGTCTCACGACTCACCGTTCATCCCGGAGGCGACCATCATGAGTACTACGGCAGACAGATCCAGGCATCCAAGCGGAACACGCGCACAATGGCTCGCGGCCCGTCTCGAGCTGCTCGAAGCGGAAAAGGAGCTGACGCGGCTCAGCGATGAGCTCGCGCAGCAGCGCCAGGCGTTACCCTGGGTGCGCGTCGATGAGCAGTATCGGTTCGCGACGGATGAAGGAATCGCCACGCTCGCCGAGCTCTTTCGCGGCCGCTCGCAGCTGCTCGTCTATCACTTCATGTTCGGGCCCGACTACGCCGCGGGCTGCCCGTCGTGCTCGATGATCGCGGACGGCTTCAACGGCTTCGTGGCCCACCTCGCGAGCCATGATGTCACGCTGTGCGCCGTGTCGCGCGCGCCGCTACCTAAGTTGCAGGAATACAAACGGCGGCTGGGCTGGACATTCCCCTGGGCGTCATCCTTCGGCAGCGATTTCAATTTCGACTTCAACATCGCGATCACCGAGGCGCAGCAGCGCGCCGGCGGCTCCGAATACAACTATCGCCACGCGGCGCACCCGCTGGACAGTGACTCCGCGCCGCCGGCCGTCGCGCAATTCGCTGCTGCGTGCGGCACCGATGTCAACGGCTACAGGCGCGACCGGCCCGGCATGAGCGCGTTCGTGCTCGAGGATGGTGCCGTTTACCACACGTACTCGACGTATGCGCGCGGCCTGGATGTCCTCTGGGGCGCCTACCAGTGGCTTGACCGCGCCCCGCGCGGGCGCAACGAGACAGGCCCCTGGTGGCGCCGTCGCGATGAGTACGGCGAGCGTTGAGTCACCGGCATGAACCCCATGTCGATGTCGGGCGGTGCAATGATGTCCATGACATGGATGCCGATGTGCGGCCGGAGCTGGATGGCTGCGGCGGTGTCGTTTCTCGGCATATGGACCGTGATGATGATGGCGATGATGCTGCCGTCTTTGGTCCCGGGCTTGTGGCGTTATCACCAGGCCGTCGGCAGGGCAGGGAGGTTGTCATCCGTCCTGCTGACGGTGCGGGCCGCTGCCGGTTACTTCCTGGTCTGGAACGACCTGGGTTACGACAGTACCAGGGTCGTCAATGGCACCGTCATCTATTGCCAACATGAGCAAATGACCGGCTCCATGGTTCCAAAGGAGGATTGCATCAGCGCGGATGCCGTGAGAGCCGAGGAGCAGTCGCGAGACGAATCATTACGAAACCTCAGGCAAGGGCAGAAGGTTCAGCCCATGCCGGGGTCGTGAGCGGCCTCTTTTGAGGCACGGCTAGCGGCCTTTGCGGGGCGGCTTGCCCGACTGGTTGTAGGGATCGTAGCCGCCGCCCGGGTCGCGCTTATCGGGCTCGATGCGCAGCTCCTCGTCCTTCTTGTCCTCCACCTCGAGATGCGACACCTCCAGCTTCTTCAGCAGCCGCGAGGTGGCTTCGATGGCGCTTCGTCCCGTGTCCTTGAGCCAGTCCCATACCGCGTTGCCGCGCTCATCGTGGCGGACCCGGCCCGAAGGGATCGAGTCGTCCTTCGGGGTCGGCTTCACATACCCCGCCGCCTGGCTTGGCGGGGTGGATTTCGGCTTGGGACTTTGCGGAGGCTCCATGCTGCGCCCATCCGACGCACGGATACGTCCACCGGGACTATAGCGCGCTTCCCGCAGCCGCACTACCGGCCATAATAGCGGCCATAATAGAGCACTCGCGTGCCGAAGCTCTCGAAGGGGAAGTTGCATGAAGGGCCGTTTCGCGTTGACCTGCCTGCCTGGCGTGCTGTTCGCGCTGGCTGCCTTCGGCGCCGCTGCGGCCGCCACGCCGATCCATCTGAAGGACTTCCGGCTGCTGGTGCAGATCGGCGGCGCACGATTCTCGCCCGACGGGACGCAGCTCGCGTTCCTCACTGCGCGCTCCGACTTCATACACGACCGTTATGCCGGGACGCTCTACATCACACCCGTCAAGGGGGGCGAGCCCCGCATTCTGGTCGCTGACATTCCTGAGCTCGGCGCACCGCGGTGGTCCCCCGATGGCCGGACCATCGCTTTCCTTGGCAAGGTGGGCGATCGGGAGACTCAGATCTACACGGTGCCTGCGGCGGGCGGCACGCCCACCGAGCTCAGCGATGCGTCGAACGGTGTCGAGCAGTATTCATGGAGTCCGGATGGAACCACCATCGCCTACGTCACTCCCGACGACTCGCCTCTCAGCGCGAAGGATCTGCGTACGCATAACGACCTCTTCACGATCCACGATGACGACTATCTGGCGAATAAGCCACCCGTCCCGGCGCACATCTGGATGCTGTCGGTAAAGACGGGCAAGGCACGGCAGCTTACCCGCGGCCCGACGAGCGCACTCGAGACGGCACCGCCGATCGGCGGCGGCATCTCCGCGCCATCGTGGGCGGCAGACGGCCAGTGGATCGTCTACGACCAGCAGGCGGACGCCAGCGACGGCGACTCTGACCGGACTACGATAGTCGCTGTGAACGTTGCAAGCGGCGAGGAGCACCCGCTCACAGCGCAACGGACCTACGAGTACGCGCCGCGGTTCGCGCCGAAGGGTAATGAGGTCGCCTATCTATACCCGCACGGACCTGGGGCGATCAGTGACAACGACTTATACATCGCCTCGCCAGATGGCAACTCTGCGCGGGACGTCAGTGCTGACTTGGACAGAAACGTATCCGCTGACTTCGCGTGGCTGCCGGACGGCAATGGTATGGTCCTGATGGCGGACGATCATGTTGGCACCAAGCTCTACGTCCAGCCTCTGCACGGTCAGGGGCATGCTCTGAATCTCGGCACGCTCCGTGCCATGCAAGTGACGGCATCGGCCAGCGGCTCCCTGGCTGTCGTTGCCGATAGACCGAAGCAAGCGCCCGAGCTCTATTTGATGCGCACGCCGGACAGCGCGCCCGAGCGCCTCACCCACTTCAACAGCGCACTCGAGGCTTTCGATTACCCCGAGAGCGTCGAAGTGCAGTGGCACGCGCCGGACGGCCAGCCGAACGACGGCATACTGACCTATCCCAACGGTTACCAGGCCGGGAAGCGCTACCCGCTGGTGGTGTTCAGCCATGGCGGGCCCGAAGCCGCCTCGAATGGCGATTTCGACGTGCCCGAGATCGGTCCCCTGCGCGATCTGTTCGCGGCCCGGGGATTCCTGGTGTTCGAGCCGAACTACCGCGGCAGCGACAATCTGGGCAACGCGCACGAGCACGCGATCTACCGTGACCCCGGCGCCGGGCCGGACAGCGATGTGATCTCGGGCATCAAGATGCTCGAGGGGAAGGGCATCGTCGACAGCTCGCGCATCGCCGCGGTCGGGCACTCGTACGGCGGTTACATGACGGCATGGCTGATCTCGCATCAGCACTTCTGGCGCTGTGCGGTGGTGGCCGACGGCGCACTGGACTGGACGGAGGAGTACGAGCTCTCGGGCGCCGGCAACCTGGCCTGGACCCGCGACTCGCTCGGCGGCACTCCCTGGGACAAGCAGAGCGCGGCGCTATATCGCACCGGCTCTCCCATGACCTATGTGGGTGACATCACGACGCCGACCCTGATCCTCTCCGGTACCGACGATGTGACCGTGCCGATCACCGAATCCTTTGCGTTCTATCACGCGTTGCGCAGCCGCGGGATTGCGGTGAAGTTCATCGGTATTCCCGGCGCCCACCACTCACCGCAGGATCCGGTGCACGCGGAGCTCTACTACCGCGCGATCGACGATTGGGTGGCGGCGCAGCTCGGCTCGCGCTAGGGTATTCGCGTGCTGACGCTGCTCCTCTGGCTGATCCTGCTCGTCCTCTGCTGGCCCCTGGCCCTCTTGGCGCTGGTGCTGTGGCCCGTGGTGTGGCTGTTGTTGCTGCCGTTGCGTCTGCTCGGGATCGCCGTCGACGGTGTCTTCGCGCTCTTGCGGGCACTGCTCTTCCTGCCGGCGAGAGTGATCGGCGGCAGACCGTCGCGGTAACCGCTCGCGCCCGTCAGTGGTATTCGCGCGGCAGCGGCGCGAACGATGCCGGGAACAGCTGCTTGAGGCTCGTGAGCTTCGGCAGGTCGTTGACCTCGATGTACTCCAGGTGCGGGTTCTTGATCATGAAATCCTGCTGGTCGATACCAGCGGGGTTGAACCTGGAGAACGCATCGACACGAGTCACGATCGGCCTGGGATACACGTTGGCGTGAGCGAGCTGCGTGATGTACGCCTGCGCGATCTGGCGCTGCTGATCGCTCATGTAGAAAATGTCCGAGCGATATCCGCTGCCCACATCGGGACCCTGACGGTTGAGCTGCGTGGGATCGTGCACCACGGAAAAGAAAACCTGCAGCACCTGGCCATAGCTGATCACCTTCGGATCGAAGGTGATCATCACCGACTCGGCGCCACCGTCATCGTCGCTGTGCCCGCCGGTGAACCCGGCGACCACGCGCTCGATGCCCTTCACGTGCTCGAAGATGCCCTGCGTTCCCCAGTAACAGCCGCCCGCCAGGTCCGCCTTCTCGGAGCTGGCAGAAACCTGGCTGCCGGCGCGCGCGGGTGCCGGGATGAGCGTCGGTCTTTCTTGTCCCCAGGCGGTACATGCGCCGGCGAGCAGCAGGGAGACGGCAAGCGGTCGCAACATGGCGGATCCTCGTGCGGCGGACGTCAGCGCATCCATTATGGACCCATTATCACGGCGCGCAGCTCAGTCGCTGCGGCCCACCTGCAGGCTCGTGGCGGCCCCTTCGCCCGCGACTTCCAGGGTGAATTCGATCGGCCGGCAGCAGATCGCGCAATCCTCGATATAACTCGTCGAGCCGGCGCTGAAGTCGACCACGGTCTCGAAAGGCTCGCCGCAGTAGGGGCATTGCACGGTCCGCGGCTGCAGGCTCGCGGAACCGTCGCGACCTTCGGCGTCGCCCGGCTCGAACACCGGCTCGAGGCCGTAGAGCGCGTCCACTTCCGGCGGGTTGTCCTTGCGTGCCGGCACCTTACTCACCCGCTCCCGATGAGTGCGCTGCGACTTCCAGCGTGTCGTGGCCTGCCTTGTGATCCGACGGCTGCGCGCGCCGCAGTGCCGAGATCAGCATCATCACGGCGGCATACGACACCACGCCTACGACCAGCCAGCGCAGCCAGAAGAGCGGGATCGACTTGATCAGGTAGCCCGCCAGGAGCACCGCCGGGGGTCCGCCCAAGGCGAATCCCAGCGCCACTCCCACGCTGTAACGCCGGCTGCGTACGAAACGCAAGCCGCCGATCGGCATGAGAAAGGCGCACGAGCCCATCATGATCGGGAACGCCGCTCGCGGATCGAGGCCCAGGAGGCTCAGCATGATCAGACAGGGTGCGTACAGCCCTATGCCGAGCGTCATGAGCGCGCCGAGCACGAAATTGCCGAGCACCGCCACTATGAATGGCGTGCCGGAGAAGGCAGTCGCGGATCCTCCCCCCGGCATCCAGCGCTGGTTGGCGGCGACGAAGAGCGCCGCCGCGACCGCGAGCGCGGTGCCCATTCCTACCTGGATCGCGCGCCTCGGCAGGCGTGCCACCACTCCGGCGCCGAGCCATGCACCCAATATCGACGCGACGATCATCGCAATGAGCAGCCGTGGGTCGACGACGATCGCTGCTATGAAAATGAGCGCTTCAGTCAACACCGGCAGTGCGTGACCGGCGTTGAGCGTGCCCGGAATGTCCTCGTCCGGTATCCGGTGAGTGAACTTCAGGGCCGCGGTCGTGGGCGCAAAATTGCCGATTCCAAGGGTATCGAGGAAGTTGGTGATGGAGCCGACGGCGAGATCGAACAGCCCGGGGCGTCGCGGTCCACCGGCGACTGGGCCGCTGCGGGCCGACTCCGTGACGGTGAGTCGCTGCTCGAGCTGAGGCCAACGCCACACGTACCACAGCGTCATCGCGGCGAGAAGGCCGAGCACCAGGCGCGTGGTGCTGCTCACGGCCGGAGTGAGAAAAGCGGTGAGCCCGACGATCGCGACAGCCCACACGCCGAGTAGCGCCCGTAGCGCGCGGCTCATCGCCCGAACTCCTTCATGGCATTCATTTTCGCATCGCCGAGCCGTTCACGACTGGTGCTATACCGTATACCATTGGCCTTTCGCCGCAAAATCCAACCAGAGAGCGCCCGATGCCATCGTCACAGTCCGCAGCCTGCCCCTGGTCCGGCGTACTCCCGGCCGCGACCACCCAGTTCGATGCCGACCTGCGGGTCGATCTCGCCGCCACCCGCGCGGTGCAGTCCGCGCTGATCGAGGACGGTGTCCACGGCTTGGTGGCGCTGGGCACAGTCGGCGAGAACAATTCGCTGACCGCGGAGGAAAAGCGGTCCGTGCTGCGCGGCGCGGTCGAGACGGCCCGCGGCCGGGTACCGATCGTGGCCGGCGTATCGGAGCTGACCACGGCCGCGGCGGTGGCATTCGCGCGCGACGCAGAGGACCTTGGCGCCGCCGGCCTCATGCTTCTGCCGGCCATGGTCTACGTGCCGACCGCCCGCGAGTTGGAATTTCACTTCCGCAAGGTGGCTGGAGCGACGCGGCTGCCGATCATGCTGTACAACAATCCGCCGGCCTACCGCGTGAGCATCGATATCGAGACTCTCGGCCGCCTCGCGGATGTATCCAACATCGTCGCGGTCAAGGAATCGGCGCCCGATCCGCGGCGCTTCACCGATGTGTTCAACGCCTGCGGAGAGCGGTTCGCGCTCTTCGCCGGTCTCGATGATGTGATGTTCGAAGGGGTCCTGCTCGGCGCGCGCGGCTGGGTCTCCGGCCTTACCAACGCGTTTCCGCGGGAGTCCCTCGCGCTCTACGAAGCGCTGCGCACGGGCGATGTGGCCCGGGCCCGCAAGATCTACCGCTGGTTCATGCCGCTGCTGCACCTCGACGCCGAGCACGATCTGGTGCAGTCGATCAAGCTGGCCGAGCAGATCATGGGGCGCGGCAGTGAAAGAGTGCGGCCGCCGCGCCTGCCGCTCGCCGGAGCGCGGCGGGAAGAAGTGACTCGCCTGGTCGAGCGCGCCGCCGCGACCCGCAGTCGGGCAGCCTGAGGCCCTGCTGGAGGAGGACACGGCGGCCGGCAATGCACGCGCATGTTATGATCGCGCTCACGTTCCAGGTCGCGACGGGTGGGTCGCGAGCCGGCGTCAGCCCGATCATCACGCATGATTCACCAACTGAGGATCCTGCTCCGCACTCTGATCCTGCCGCCCGCGTGTCTCCTCATTCTCGGCGTCGTCGGCTTGCTGCTGGCATGGCGCTACCGTCGGCTCGGGTCCGCGCTCGTCGCCGCATCTCTCGCCGCGCTCTGGCTCCTTGCAACACCCGTGATCGCGGATGGTCTGGAACGGATGGCGGATCATTACCCGGCGTTGGACCTCTCCCGCCCGGTGGTGGCGCAGGCGATCGTGATCCTGGGCGGTGGCGGCTATCGGGCCTATGCCCCCGAATATGGCGGCCCAGCCCCCGAATACGAGCTGTACGACCGTCTGGCTTACGGCGCGTATGTCGCGCGACATACCGGGCTGCCGATACTGGTGACCGGCAATGGCAAGGAAGCGGTCGCGATGGAAGTCTCGCTCTCCCGTGATTTCGGGGTGCGGACAAAGTGGGTGGACGCAGCGGCCGGGGATACATACGACAATGCGCAGGACTGCGCGCGGATCCTGCATGTTGCAGGCGTTACCGGCGTCGTGCTGGTCACCAGCGATACTCATCTCTGGCGCGCCGCGCACGAGTTCGAGGCGACAGGCCTGAGGGTCGTTCCCGCGCCGGCGGGTGTCTGGGCGCCGCACCAGGTCGGTACCATGAGCTTCGTGCCGACCGCGATCGCCCTGCTGCGCTCGTACGATGCCGTTTACGAGCTGGTGGGCGAGGGGATCCGCGACTTGCTCGTGGCAACTCATCTTCGACGTGCGATCCGGTGATCGAGCCTGGCGTCGCCGTCTACCGCTCCCTTGGGCGTCGCGACTGCCAAGATCGCGCTTTCATGTTGGGCGCGGTGGGGATTGCGAGTGAGGTCGTGCTGCGGGACGAGCATTTCACTCTGGAAGTCGCCGGGTCCGACGCCGATCGGGCGCTGCTGCAGCTGGCTCAGTACGAGGCGGAGAACCGTGCACCGGCACCGCCGCCGCCCGTGCCTCCGTTGCATCCCCAGGCTTGGGCAGGGTGCATCGGCTATGCCGCGTGGCTCCTGGGCGTTGCGTATGCGGTTTCCAACGGGCTCTTTCGTCTGGATGCATTCAATCGCGGCGAGCTGGATGGCGCGCGCGTGCAGAGCGGGCAGTGGTGGCGCGCCTGGACCGCACTCACTCTGCATCTGAGCGGCCCCCACCTCGCGGCCAACCTGGGCGCCGGTATCTGGTTCGGCTATCTCGCGGGACGTCAGCTTGGCGTCGGCGTCGCTTGGTGTCTCATCGTGGCGGGTGGTGGGATCGCCAATCTGCTGGAAGGGCTCCTCGGTCCGCCGTGGCATCAGTCGGTCGGCGCCTCCACCGCCGTCTTCACGGCATTGGGACTGATGTCGGCGTACACCTGGCGTGAGCGTCTGCGGCTGCCGCAGAGTTGGGTTCCGCGCTGGGGTCCGCTTGTGGCCGGTGTCATCCTCCTCGGCTGGCTGGGTACCGCCGGCGAGCACACCGATATCATGGCTCACCTGTTCGGCTTCGGGATTGGCGTGCTCCTCGGGGTCGTGGCGGCGCTCCCTGCCGTCAATCGCCGGCTGCACGACCTCCCTCAGTGGCCCGCGGGGCTCGCAGCGATGGCCATCATGGCTGGCGCGTGGGGGCTGGCTCTCGCCAACTGAATCGCATACCTGACCTTGCGGTCGGGTATGGCGTGCTCATCAAACCCCGCCACACGATGCGGTTGAAGCGGACCGGATCGACCTTGTCCTCGGACGAGAAGTCCATGCCTCGGGTCCGTGCCGCCCAATAGGCGACCGCGTGTGTCGGCCGCATCGCCGTCGCGCAGCCCTTCGGCCCGCCAGCCAGCGGCAGCTTGGTTCGGGCGAGCAGACATGAAGGCGCCGCGCGGAAGCTCCAATCCTTTTGCTGCAAGTCGAATATGGCCGTCATGGGCCTGTCGTTCGCATCGAACATGCTCAGATGGTCGATACCGAGGATGTCCTCCATGGTCCGCAGCAGGTTTACCGTCGTGAAGTAATTGCTCACGACCGTGTGTTGCCTCACGTAAGGTCCGATGACATAGGCGGTGCTGCGGTGCGCATCGACATGGTCCGGGCCATCCTGGGCGTCGTCCTCGAGGATGAAAATGAGCGTATCGCTGCGATAAGGGCTCTCGGCCACCGCCTGGACCAGGAGCCCGACGGCGTAGTCATTGTCGGCCTGCTGCAGTTCCGGCGTGTTCACGCCGTCGAGCGCACGGGCGAAGTCGCCCATGTGGTCACCCGGCAGCCAGAGCAGGGACAGCTGCGGCAGGTCGTGATGCCTGATGTGCTCGACGAACTCCCGGTGCCACTCCCGCTCGCGATAGAAATCCGGGAAGGCGGGATCGAAGCTCCTGTAGTAAGGATCGCTGATCTTCAGCAGGTCCGGGTACGCCGGGTACATGACCCAGCGGTGATCGGCGTGGGGGTCCAGGTCGAGCGGGATGTAATGCGGATCGTGGGGATCGTAGCGCGTGGTGTCGCCTTCCATGCCGTAGTTGCGCACCACGAGGCCGGCGCGCAACGCAGAGCTCCAGATATAACCCTGCTGCGCGCGCCCACCGGGACCGTCGATTCCCGCGACATCGTTGGTACCGGGCAGCAGGTCCGGATCATCCGGAGTCCCCGGGTTCGCCTTGCGGCGCTCCGCCAAGGTCGCATACGCGATGTTGACCCCACGGTTCAAGCCCGTGGTGTCACCGACCACTCCGCGCGACGCATAGGCCGGAGGCACAGTCTTCACGCCTTGATCGCTTTCGCGCGCCGCGGTGCTCCACGGCCAGCCCTCGCTGCTCACCTCCCCGGAGACGTAGAAATTATCGAGGTCGACGAAGCCGCGTGCCAGCGCATGGAAGTTGGGCGTGACCCTGGCGCCGAACTCGGCGATTGCGGGATCGCCGTTGCCCTCGCCAAGGTCACCCAGTACCTGGTCGTAGGTCCGGTTCTCCTTGATGATATAGATCACATGCTTGATTTTCCGGCGCAAAGCGGCCATGACCCGGGCGTCATGAGGCACGGCCGGCGCATTGAAGTGATCGTTGGCGAGCACCTGCTCGGTCAGGGTCGTGAGCTCGGCTGCCGAAGGGAGCGGCAGCGTCAGGAAGCCGGCCTTCTCGAGCTGCAGCACGTATTCGTTGTGGACAAAAGACTCGAGCGGATGACCCCGATGGTTGGGGTTGTCCGGGTTCGGACCCGGGTTGCTGCGACTGTTGACGATGTACAACCGTTGCTGCAGGCGCCCCGCGATGACGGCCTGCGGGTACCAGCCGGTCGGGATCAGGCCCGTCACGACCGGCCTGGGTCCCTGGAGCGCAACCACGGCCACGGCGTTCATGCCTCCGTTCGTGACATATAGCGAGCCGCCATCCGGTGACAGGGCCAGCGCGTTGGGCGCGACGCCGCGGTACTGATAGTCGCGCCGCACCATCCGCGGCGGAGCGATGCTGCGTATGCTGTCGATCACGCTGTTGCTCGTGGTGTCGACCATGGCGACCAGATCGCTGTTGTCGCAGGCCACGTAGAGGTGCGTCTGCCGTTGGTCCAGCAGCATCTTCACGGGGTTGCCGCTCAGCCTGATGCGCTTGACGATACGTGGCGGCGCGGAGCCGGTGATGCCCACCACGTCCACCTCGCGGTCGCGCTGGCTGCCGACATACGCCGTGGAGCTGCCCTTGATGGAGACCCAGAACGGGTTCTCGCCGCCGGCGACCGCGTGCCGGCCGCCGGACCTGCCCGGCCGAAGATCGATCTCGGACCGCACGGAGCGGCTGGCGAGATCGATCAGCGAGATCGAGTCATTGTAATAGTTTGCGGCGATGAGCTCCTTGCCATCCGCGGTGACCGCCAGCCCCGCCACCGCGGGACCGATGCCGATCCCGTTGCCCGTCTTGTGTCCGAGCTTGATGGGGGGAGCGGTCTCCTGCCACTTCTCCCCTTGCAGGGCATATACGTGCACATCGTCATCACCGCCGCCCGATACGTAGAACCGCGCGCCATCAGGCGCAAACGCGATGCCCGCGAATGTGTTGGGTACCCGGATTACCTGCCGCTCGCGGGCCCGGGGAGTGCCGATGTCATACACGAACACATACTCATTGGAGTTCGCGGCGGACTGCTTGCCGGTCGCGTCGTAGAGCACGTTGAAGCCGCTGGTGAGAATGAGGAGAGTGCGTCCGTCGGGGCTGAGCGCCTCGCTGATCGCCTGGCCTGCTCTATGTTGCGGGAAATCCTGCAGATGCGGATTGAGATCGGTGAAATCGGCCCCCGGGGCCGCGAGCGGCGTCACGAATTGCCCGGTCGGCAGCTCGCTCCGGTCTTCATCCGCCGCCGGAGAGAGAGCGGGAATCAGCCACAGCGCGCAGGCGGCGCCCAACAGAAGGCGGCGACCCGTCATCGTGCCCGTCCCAGGCGGACGACGCGCTCGCCGCGAAAGCTGCTCGCCCATGGAGCCGACAACATCCAGGGCTTCCCAGGGTCTGGTGCCGATGAACCTCTTGGCATGAATGATCTTCACCAGGCGCCCTCCAGTCAGGCGGTTGGCGTGCCGCTCACATTCTATCCAAGAGCGCCGTGCGCGGTCTTGAACGGACTCGCTGCGTGCGCTTGCGCGGCCGATCATATAATGGCGCCACCTTGCCGGAGGAAAGACACGAAATGCGGCGGCTGATTCTGCTGACTCTGCTCAGTCTCATGGCAATCCCCGCGCAGGCGGCCCTGACAGCGGAACAGGCGGCGGAAAATCGGCCGGTCGAGCCGTTCAAGATCATAGGCGATGTCTATTACGTCGGCGCATCGGACGTCGCGTCCTATCTCATCAGCACGCCTGATGGTCTCATCCTGCTCGATGGCGGATTCGCGCAGACCGCGCCGCAGATAGAGCGCAACATCAGGCGGCTCGGCTTCGAGCCGTCCGCGGTGAAGGTACTTCTCAACGGCCACGCGCACCCCGACCACGCCGGCGGCCTGGCGGCGCTGAAACGAGACACTGGCGCGCAGTTCTACGCCATGGACGCGGAAGTGCTGCCGTTGGAGCACAACGGCCAGGGAACTTTCTATCGCGGCGACCGCAAGCTCTTCGAATCCATTCACGTCGATCATGTCCTGCACGACGGCGATACGGTTGAGCTCGGAGGTGTGACTCTGACTGCGCACCTGACGGCAGGGCACACCCCTGGATGCACTACGTGGACCATGAAGGCCGCAGAAGGTGGTACTACTCACGATGTGGTGTTCATGTGCCAGCTCACCCTGCCGGATGATCAGCCACTCACGCACAACGCCATCTATCCGCGAATCGCGGCGGACTACGCGCATACGTTTGCACTGCTCGGTCGCCTGCCATGCGATGTCTTTCTGGGCGAGCACGGAGACATGTTCGATCTGACGGGCAAACTGGCGCGACTTGCCGCGCATCCCGCCGCGAACCCATTCATAGATCCTGCGGGGTGCAGACGGTTCGTCGAGCAGTCAAAGGATGAATTCGAAGCCGCGCTCGCGCAGCAGCGAGGCGCGGCGTCGCCTTGACGTTCTCATGCAGCCGCCGCGATCTGCCGCAGGGCGGCGGACAGGACGCCGAGCGCGGCCTCGAGATCGGGCATCGACAACAGTCCGAAGCCGATGCGGAAAATGCGGGCCTCGTCGCCGAACCATGCGCCGAGGCCGACACGCACGCCGTTGGCGGCGATGACCTGATGAAAGCGATCGACGGCCGCTTCGTCGAACGATTCGGGTCGCAATCGGGCACAGCAGAGCGCCCCCGCGCTCGGCCGCAGCCAGCCGATGTAGGGTCTGTTGTCGCTTGCCCAAGCGGCCACTCGCGCCAGGCCCTGCGCCAGGATCCGCCGCCGCTCCCTGACGATGCTGTTCTCCTTTTGCAGCAACCGCACCGCCAGCGCCTCATCCAACGGCGAGCAGGATATGACGGTGTTGAACTTCGCGGTGACGAGCTGGTTGCGCAGCACCCGATTTCTCGTGACCAGCCATCCGAGGCGCAAGCCGGGGGCTCCGTGACACTTGGAGAGCGATGTAAGTGCGACGACGTTGCTTCCAATGTCGACCGCCGAGGGTGCGACGGCTTCGTCGCCATATGCGGCGGCTTTGTAGGTTTCATCAACCAAAAGGCAGGCATCGGGGTTATGCCGCGCAAGTGCCTGGCTCACCTCCCGTTGGATGTCGTAGGGGACAGCGACGCCGGACGGTGTCTGCGGGGAAGTCAGGAACACCATTTTCGTGCGACCGGAGACCAGTCTGAGAACCTCGGAGGGGTCGACCTGATAGCCGGTTTCGAACTTCAGCCGCAGGGTCCTGACTTCGGCGCCGATGGCGCGCAGCGTGGCCTCGATCGGCGGAAACGCCGGCACGGCCAGAACCACTTCGTCACCTGGATCGCACGCCGCCATGCCGGCCAGGAAAATCGCATTGACGCCACCTACCGCCGTCACCACCTCATCGGGCCCGACCCGATATCTGTCGGCGATGGCTTGCCGCAGCTGCGGGTGGCCCGCGGCATGTCCGTAGGCGAGCGGCAGGTTCCTGAGCTCTGCAGCGAACGTCGCCTCGTCCACCAGGTCGGAAAGGTGCAAGTCCGGCCCCACCGTCTCCGCGAGGTCGTACCTTGGCGCCCGGGTGTCGGCGACGAGTGTGATGATGTCGTTATGGGCGAACCGTGGCATACGTTTCCGTGCGATCGGGTTGGTGCGCTCCATTATCTGCCTGTGAGGCGATGGGAAGTAGTGACAGATGACGGTAAAAGCATCCGTAACAGCGCCTCAGCGCAACGCGGAAAACAACTTCTGTCCTGATAGCATCACGCGCAAGATCTGCGCAAGCACATCGTCCCGGGCTGTATTGGACACCTCGCGTCGAGCGTTTCTCCGCGGCGCGGTCGCGCTCGCGTTTGCCGCCGGACGCGCGCGGGCCGACACCGCGGCGCGGCCGATTCAACTCATTCTGGCGCCGTCCAATCTCGGATTGAGCCCTCCAGCCAGCAATGTCGAGCCCGGCACGTGGCAAGCGCCGGCGACGCTGGCGGCGGCTGGGCTGGCGGCAGCGGTGCGGGCACGGGGCATCACGAGCCTACCGCGTCCGCACTACCAAGCGGGCGCTCAGGCAGGCACCCGGATCCGCAATGGCCACACCTTGCGGCTCGATCTTGCCGCGACAGTACGGGCGGCGCTGGCAAAAAGCGCCTTCCCGCTCGTGATCGGCGGCGATTGCAGCCTGCTCCTGGGCGGCCTCTATGCGACCCGCTTGTCGGGTGGCCGCGGGTTGGTGCATGTCGACGGACACAGCGATTTCTTCCACTCGTTGGTGGAGGATGCGAGCGGCCGACTGGGCGCGGTGGCAGGCATGGATCTCGCGCTCGCAACCGGCCGGGGAGAGCCGCTGCTCACGCAGTGGCCGGGCATCGCCGGACCGTTGGTGGCGGATCCGGACGCGATCCAGATCGGCGAGAGCAATGCCTCCATTCCGGGGTTCGCGAACTATTATCGCGGGCTCGATCGTACGGCCATCACCCGCCTGATGATTCAGGACGTCGAGCGTGTGGGCATCGTACGTGCCAGTCACATGGTGATTGAGCGCCTGCAAGCTCGCCAGCTCGAGAAAGCGTGGCTGCATGTAGATCTTGACGTGATCGATCAGGCGCAGATGCCGGCAGTCGACTCTCCCGGGACGCCCGGTTTGAGTTTCACCGAGCTGGCCGAGCTACTCGCCGCGGTGTATGCATCGGGGCGGATCGCGGGTGCCACCGTATCGAACTACGACCCCAGTCGCGATCCGCAGGCGCAATGCGTCCGCCCGATCGTCAACACCCTCGGCCACGCCTTCAGATGAACAGGGCGGCTTATGGCGTGCGGCTGTGTCTCTCGCTTTCTTGCGATTCTCCGGCGGTCAAGCCGCGATCATCTGTTGTGGTCGAATTTGCCGGCCACTGTGCCTGTTATTGCCAGACCCGCTGCCGGAGACTTGCGGGCAATGCAGGCCGGACGGCTCGCTTACGTCTCCTTGATCTGGATCATGGCGCTGCGAGCGGGTCCGGCGCTGGCGCAACAGGCGGGGCACGGCGTGCTCGAGGTCGACTACATAGCTGACCGGCGCGAGGCTGGCGCCGCCGCCGGCGATGGTTATGGATATGAGGTCACGGCGGGCTACGCGCCGACCGGCTCAGTGGTCGTTTTCGGCGAGTATGAGCATCTGCTGAATGCGCTGCGGCCGCGTTTACTTGGTTGGCAAGAGGAGAACGACTACGAGCCCGGTGTCAAGCTGACTTATTCGGTGACTCCCGAAGTGCAATGGGTGACCGCCCTCGGCTATGAGGTGGCGGACGTTGAGGCCGCAGCCGTCGCGAGCGCGGAACGCGGGTACGACCTCGTTCAGGGTCTGCGCATCATGCCCACGCCACGCCTCGAGCTCATCGCCGACCTGCATTACGAGACAGTGGGTCCCGCGACCACTGCGGTCGTCCTCGGTTTCGTCCAACGGTTCGCCTCCCGGTTCGCATTCGAGGGCGTCCTCGAGCACAGCCGCTCCGAGGGTCGATATGACAACAACTACCGCGTCGGTTTTCGCTTCTATCCCTGAGCTCGTGATGCGCATCTACGGCCTAGCCGATGAGCAGCGCGGCCAGCTCGCGCTCGAAATCGGCCGCGGTGCGCTCGAGCGCGCCGAGCGATCCGGCGCGCACGATGGCAATCGCCATCCGCAGGTTGAATCCCTTCGGCTCCACGGCCCGTACCGCGAGCTTCGCGCCTTCGCGACGAACGAATCGCTCCGGGAGAAGTCCGAGGCCGTAGCCGGATGCGATGAGCGAGAGCTGCAGGTGCATGTTGTGCACCTCGGCGCCGACCGTCGCGGATATGCCTGCCTTGCGCATCGTGTCGAGGAGCGCTGCGCGCAGCGTGCAGCCGGGCGGATTGAGGACCCACGACTTGCCATCGAGCTGCGACCAGCTCGGCTTCGAGCCACCGCTCCCCGGCTGGACGATCAACATGCGATCGGTGCTGATCACTTTCGTCGCGAGCGGAGATGGCGCCGGCTGGCCTTCGGGCAGCAGAACGACCGCGACATCGAGCTCTCCCTTGAGCAAGCGCTCGAAGAGGTTTCCCGTCAGCTCGCTGATCAACCGCAGACGGACTTTGGGAAAGCGCTCGCGAAGCATTCCGACGGGTCCGGCGAGAGCGCCATCGGCCAATGCATGCGACACTCCAACTCTAAACAGCCCGGAGGGCTCAGCCACCGACGAGGTGATGGCCTTCAGGGCCTCCGCGCGCGCAAGAAGGTCGCGAGCTTGCTCGAGGACGCGTGCGCCGAGCGGTGTCAGCTGCGGTGGCTTTACCGTGCGGTTGAGGAGGGTAGCACCGAGGGCGGCTTCCAACCTCTGGATCTGGCGCGTCACTGCCGACGGTGTGCGGTAGAGCCGGCCGGCGGCTCGGGCGACCGAGCCTGCCTCGGCGAATTCGACGAAAGCATGTATGTCTGCGAGCACTTGCTGCCTTTGGCGGCTCAGACTAATCGTGCTGAGTACGCACTATTATGGTGAAAATAATGAATTTGCGGAAGCATATGGCGGCCTGTAGGGTTGCGTCAACGGCTGCCCAGCGCGCCGCATGGAAAGAGTGAGAGATGGCGAGTGCAGTGCGAATCCACCGCACCGGCGGTCCCGAGGTTCTGAGCCTCGAGGAGGTTTCGGTTGGCGAGCCGGGTGCCAGCGAGGTACGGCTACGGCAGGCTGCCATCGGCCTGAATTACATCGACGTTTACCACCGCACGGGCTTCTATGCGCAACCGCTGCCGTTTACCCCTGGGCTCGAGGGCGCCGGAACTGTCGAGGCTGTGGGCGAGGGCGTAACCGAGCTTAAGCCCGGGGACCGTGTCGCCTATGCC
>JBOIAB010000277.1:0-8197 GCA_050738635.1 Steroidobacteraceae bacterium | reverse complement strand
GATGGCGCCAGGGCGCAGAAGCCTCACGCTCTGTCCCTGGAAGGCGATGATGGTGGACTCCAGGCCGATCTGACACTCGCCGCCGTCGAGAATCACCTTCACCTGCTCACCGAGTTCCTCCCGCACGTGCTCGGCGCGCGTCGGCGAGAGTCTGCCGTAGCGATTGGCGGAGGGCGCCGCGATGCCGCCGCCGAAGGCGGTCAGAAGCTGCTGCGCCATCGGGTGCGAGGGAACACGGATGGCGACGGTATCCTGGCCGCCCGTGACGACGTCGTGAACGTTGGTGGCGCGAGACATCACCATCGTGAGCGGTCCTGGCCAGAAGCGCTCCGCGAGCTGCAGGGCGGTCTCCGGCACTTCCCGCACCCAACGAGGCAGGAAGCGCGGGCTGTCGAGATGCACGATCACCGGATGACTGCTCGGCCTGCCCTTGACCTCGAAAATCCTGCGGACCGCGGCCGGATTCTGCGCGTTCGCGCCCAGTCCGTAGACCGTTTCCGTCGGAAAAGCCACGAGCTCGCCGTCGCGCAGCGCCTGCACGGCAGTCTCGATCTCGACCTGGGTAGCTCTGACCACTCGAACCATGATGATGCGGATTCTAGCAAGGCCGGCCCGGCGCACAGCCGAAAGCAGTCGTTGCATTTTAACGACATGCGAAACACGTCATGAAGCGCGCACAGCGGGCTTGCCTGCCGCCGCGGAAGACGGGCTAGTCCAGTGAGTGCCGCGTCCAGCCCTCGGGCGTCCGCAGAAGCTCATAAGCGGGCCAGTAGTGCTTGTCGAGCTTCAGGGTGATCACGTTCGGCGCATTGTTCCAGCCGATCGTGGTCAGTCGCAACGAGGAGCGGTCCGATCGCCCGGCAACCGCCTTGATGAATGCATCGAGATTGGGAGTCGGCTGGCCGTCGACCTGCACGATACGCCGTCCCGGGTAGAGCCCATAGCGTGCCGCGGGCGAGCCGTATGCGAAGTAATCCACATAGACGCCGACGGGAGGAATCCCTCGTTGCGCGCGCATCGCTTGGAACGGCGCCTGCAGCGTCGCGCCTGCCCATTGCACAACTCTCTCGAGGCCACCCCCGGAGAGTGCCACCGTCGGCACCGTCAGCGTCTGCTCGCTGCCGCCTCTCCAAACAGTGACCTGCACTTCGGCACGATCGGCGGTCGCCTGCTCGACCTCGCGAAACTTCGTGACCACCTGGCGGTCGAGCGCCAGCACCAGATCGCCCGGCTGCAGGAGCGAGGCCGCCGGCGAGCCGCCGACCATGCGTATCACGGTCAGCACCTGCCGCTCCGTGGGACTGTGGGCGGCGAGCCTCGCTGCCCAATCGGCCGAGAGGCCCATCTGTCGTGCGCTGGCGAGTGGCTCGGGATCGAGCTCGACATCAAGAGAATGCAACGGATGGCCGCTGCGCACGCGGTCGACCACGGCTGCGACTACATCGATCGGTACGCCGCGCAGCGCCTGCGAAATGCCATTTTCGCTGTCAAACGCAAAGCTCGACCACGTTCCCAGCACGCTGCCGGACGCATCGGTGAGCACACCGTCGAAATCGCCCGGCGGATTCACCAAGCCAATGGTCTCTATGTTGGTATCGCGGAAGCGCATGGTGCGCGACAGCGGCAGGGCGAGCGGATCGATGCTCGCGATCTCGGTCGCACGCGCGTGCATCTGGCTGTCATCGCCGAGCCCCACGACCCAGATCGGCTCGCCCGGAACGAGCTTCTCCGGCTTGAGAGGCGCCGCTTTCACCGGTGTCGTGCCGATGAGCCGCGGATCGTAGGCGACGATCGCGAAGTTATGTACGGGATCGACGTAGACGACTCGTCCAGGAACCTGGACCGTGCCCGCGAACGTCACCGTGACATCGCCGAGCGAGACCGGCACCGTGTCGCGGTCGACTACGACGAGGCCGCGCTGCGCGTCCACGACGAGTCCGGTGCCATGGTAGAAGTGCTCGGTCACGCCCGAGACCGAGTACGGCATGTTGAAAGATACGGTCGCCAGCGATGGGGCGAGAGCCGTGAGCCGCGGGTCCTGGTACTTGGGAAATCCCGTGGAGCTCACCGGATCGGGCTTGTGCGCCGGTCCCGGGTCGAGCGCCGTGCAGGGCCAGGTGCCGAGCTCATCGTCGCGCACGCAGTGCCGCGCCGGATACCACAGCCGGTCCATGCGGAAGGAGCCGAGCTCGCTGCTATTGGGGTCATCGACCGTCGCGAAGCGCACGTTGGCGTAGTCGCCATCGCTGAGACGGCCGAGCGCCGCGCGAAAATCGGCGAGATCGTCGATCGGCGTGGCATTGACCTGGCTGATCACCGCGCCGCGCGGTATTCCGGCGGCACCGAACACAAAGCCCGGATTGGCGACGAACACCCCGCGCGGCGGCACGTTGAGCTGACGCGCCTCCTGGTACGAGAGCGTATTGACCACCGCGTCGCCGAACTGCACGTAGGTGCTCGGCGTGATGGCTGTCAGGTCGCCGACGGCCAGCGTGACGGACACCGGCTTGCCGCCGCGCTCGAGATCCAACCGGATCTGCCGCCCGACCGTGGAGTCGACGGTCTCCTCGAGGGGATCGAACGTGGTCACATAACGGCCGTCGACCCGCAGCAGGATGTCTCCCGGCTGTAGCGCGAGCGCACTCGGGGTGCCCGGCAGCACGCTCGCGACCACCAGCATGCCGGTGCGCTGCGGGAACTGCTTGCGCACGGCCGATTCGACGCCGAGCGGCAGCCCCAGCCGCTCCAGCTCGTCATATGGCGTGTAGTTGAAAACCGTGTAGAGCGTGCCGCGGGTGACCGGCCGGCCGGTCTGAATCAGCTGCAACGCCCGTTGTACGCGCTCGAGCGGCAGGTAAAAGCTCGATGCGGAGTTGTCAGCGCCGCCGGCGTTGAGCGCGACGACCCGGCCGCGGATGTCGATCACCGGCGAGCCGGACGAGCCGCCGGAAGTGCCTGACGCGGCCTGCAGGTAGAAGGTATTGAAGTCGTTGTATTTGCCGAAGCCGTACTCCGGCGCCTGGCGATCGAGCCGGGCGAGCGTGCCGGCGAGGATCGAGAGCTGCTCGCCGGCGTTGTTGCCCACCACGCGGATCTCGCGCCCGACCGCCGCGCCCTGGGGATAGAGCGCGAGCGCCTTCGGCTGGATGTAGTGCAGCTTCTTCGGGTCGTAGTGATAGAAGCCGAAGTCATGCACCGGATCGCGATAGATCGGATAGAGCTGCACCACCTCGCGGTCGAGGAACACCGCCTCCGCGGTAACCGGGCCCGGAGTCACGACGTGCCGATTGGTGAGGATGATGCCGCGCTTGGCGTCCACGACGAAGCCGGTCGCCTGCGCGGTCTCGTTCCAATCCGTGTCGAAGGAACGGACCTCATCGACGTTGATGGAGACCACGCTGCTCGCGATGTGCTCGAGAGTGGCGGCCCAGGTGGCGTTGGTCTCGACGGCCGCAGCCTGGTGGGCAAGATGCGCCGCTTGCGACGTCCCGCCCGGCGGCGGCCTGTCCGGTTGCACCGGGCCGCTCACCGGCGGCGGATTCTGCTGGGCAGCGGCGCTCGAAGCCGCCTGCGGCGCCGCGGCAGCGAGGCTCAGGGGCGCGCAGGCGGCAAACAGGAGGAGGCTAAGACGTCGGGGGAATCGCATGGGCTCCGGTCGGCTTCCACGTGAGGTCCAATTGCTTGGCCGCCCGAACGTCATCCAGGCGCCGTACCGGCATGGTATGCGGAGCGCTGGTGAGCCGCTCGGGTTCTTGCGCGGCCTCGGCGAGGATCTCGCTCATGGCGGCGATGAAGGCATCGAGCGCCGCCTTGCTCTCGGTCTCCGTCGGCTCGATGAGCAGACACTCCGGTACCAGGAGCGGGAAGTACGTCGTCGGCGCGTGCATGCCGTGATCGAGCAGCCGCTTGGCGAAGTCCATGGCGGTCACACCCAGCTCCTTCGCCTGCCGCTTGAGCGTGATGATGAGCTCGTGAGTGGCGCGGCGGTCGGGGTAAGCCGCATCGAAGCCGGCGCGGCTCAGTTGCGCCAGCAGATAGTTGGCATTGAGCGTGGCGTGCTCGCACACCCTCGCCATCCCCTCCCGCCCGAGCATGCGCATGTAGATATAGGCGCGCAACAGCACGCCCGCATTGCCCATGAAGGCCGACAGCCGGCCGATGGATTGCGGCACATCCCGTTCCATCAGCCAGCCATAGCGCTCACCGCGGCGGGCGACGATCGGCACCGGCAGGAAGGGCGCCAGCCGCGCGCTGACCCCGACCGGGCCCGCGCCGGGGCCGCCGCCGCCATGCGGCGTGGAGAAGGTCTTGTGCAGGTTGACGTGGATGACATCGAAGCCCATGTCACCCGGGCGCACCTTGCCGAGAATGGCGTTGAGATTCGCGCCATCGTAATAGAGCAGGCCGCCGGCGGCGTGCACCGTGCGCGCCACCTCCTCGATCCGCCGCTCGAACACGCCGAGCGTCGACGGATTGGTCAGCATGATGCCGGCGGTCCTCGGGCCGACAGCGGCCTTCAGCGCCTCGATGTCGACATCGCCTTCGGCGTTGACCGGCACCTCGCGCACCACACAGCCACACATGGTCGCGGTGGCGGGGTTGGTGCCGTGCGCCGCTCCCGGCACGATGATCTCGTTGCGCTCGAGATCGCCGCGGGCGCGGTGATAGGCGCGGATCATGGCGACACCGGCGAATTCACCCTGCGCGCCGGCCATCGGGCTCAACGCCACCGCCTGCATCCCGGTCACCGCCTTCAGCATCTCCTGCAGCTCGTACATGCAGGCGAGAAAGCCCTGCCCGACGCTCTCGGGCGCGAGCGGGTGGCGCGCCAGAAGCTCCGGCAGCATCGCATACTGATTGCAGGCCTTCGGGTTGTACTTCATCGTGCACGACCCGAGCGGGTAGAAGTGCGTATCGATGGAGAAGTTGAGCTGTGAGAGGCGGGTGAAGTGCCGCACCGTCTCGAGCTCGCTGACCTCGGGCAGGAGGGGCCGCGTGGTGCGGCGCAGGTGCGCCGGCAGATCGTCGGCGGCGGCCGCTCCGGGATCATGCGGCCATTGGTCCTCGGCGCTGCGGCCGCGGACGGAATGCTCGAAGATGGGCTTTTCCAGTCGGGTGGTCATGATGTTGCAGCCTCAGGCGGCGCGCGCTTCGCGCAGGCACTCGGCGAGCGCGCTCGCATAGCGCTCGATGTCGGCGGATGTCTTGGTCTCGGTGGCGCAGACGAGCAGCGCCGGGCCGAGCTCGGGATAATGCTCACTGAGGTCCAGGCCACCGAGTATCCCGCGCGCGGTGAGCTTCTCCAGCACGGGAGCCACCGGGCGATCGAGCGCGACGGCCTCCTCATGGAAGACCGGCCCGCGAAACAGTCGGCGCACACCCGGCACCCGGGTCAGCGCGCCGACGAGCTCGCGGGTGCGGGCGTGCGCTGCGGCGGCGACCCGCTCCAGGCCCGAGGGGCCCATCAGCGAGAGGTAGATCGTGGCGGCCGTGACCAGCAGCCCCTGGTTGGTGCAGATGTTGGAAGTTGCCTTGGCGCGGCGGATGTGCTGCTCGCGGGCCTGCAGGGTGAGGGTGAAGCCCGCGCGGCCGGCGGCATCCACCGTGCGCCCGACTATGCGGCCCGGCATCTGCCGCACGTGTTCCATGCGGGCAGTCATGAAACCGAAGTACGGGCCGCCCGAGGAGAGCGGCACTCCGAGCGGCTGGCCTTCGCCGACCGCGATGTCCGCGCCGCCTCGCGACCCCCATTGGCCCGGCGGCTTCAGCAGCGCGAGCGAGGTGGGATTCACCACCGCCACCACCAGGACGCCGCGCGCGCGTGCCCAATCGCAGAGCGCATCGACGTCCTCCAGCCGCCCGAAGAAGTTGGGCTGCTGGATGACGAGGGCGGCGATGTCCTGGCCGTCATAGCGGGCGAGCGCGTCGACGGGGATGCAGCCCTCCTCCGTGCAGTACGGCAGCTGCTCGAACACGAGCCCCTGATTGCCCGCCACGGTGGCGGTCGCCTTCCGGTAGTGCGGATGTACCGTGGTCGGCACGAGAATCCGCTGCGAACGCGACTTGCGGTTGGCGCGCACCGCCATCAGGCAGGCTTCGCCCACGGCGCTCGCGCCGTCGTAGAGCGACGCGTTCGAGACCTCCATGCCTGTCAGGCTGGCCATCATGGTCTGGTACTCGTAGAGAAGCTGCAGCGTGCCCTGACTCGCCTCCGCCTGATAAGGCGTGTAGGCGCTGTAGAACTCGCCCCGCGTGGTGACAGCCCACACCGCGGCGGGACTGTGATGCTCATAGGCACCCGCGCCGATGAAGCAGAGCGGGTGGCCGTCCAGACGCGCCCGTTCGGTCATGAGACGGCCGACTTCCATTTCGGTCGCGGCCTCGGGCACGCCGGCAAGCGCGGCCAGTCGCAGATTGGCCGGGATCTCGTCGAACAGCTGCTCGATGCTGCTGACGCCGATGGCGGCGAGCATCGTCGCGACATCCTCGCGGGTGTGCGGAATGAACGCCATCAGCCGCCCTCCTCCGCGATCAGCTTCTCGTATTCCGCCGGGCTGAGAAACGTCGCGCCCGCGGCGGCCGCCGGCCGCACGCGCATCAGCCAGCCCTTGCCATAGGCATCGAAATTGATGACTTCCGGCTCGGAGGCCAGCGCCGCGTTGCCGGCCGTCACCTCGCCGGTGACCGGCGAGTAGACATCCGAGGCCGCCTTGACGGACTCCACGACCGCGAACGGCTCGCCGGCCGAGAGCTTCCGCCCGGCCTCGGGCACTTCCACGAATACCAGGTCGCCGAGCGCATGCTGGGCGTGGTCGGTAATGCCGACCTCCACCGTACCGTCGGGCAGAGTGCGCACCCATTCGTGGGTCTTGGTGTACTTGAGATCGGAAGGAACGTTGCTCATGCGGCGCTCCGGGCTTGGTACTTGGAGTGGAGAACGATGTAAGGGTTCGGAATCGACGCCGGCCCGGTCAACTGACCAACGCCTTGCCGTGACGGACGAACGGCGGCCGCACGATGCGCGCATCGTGCAGCTTGCCGCGAATATCGACCTGCACGCTGGCGCTTGCCGCGGCTGGCACACGGGCCAGCGCAATCGAGCGCTCCAGGGTGGGAGAAAAGGTTCCGCTCGTGATCTCGCCCTCGCCGGCATCGGCTACCAGCACCTTCTGGTGCGAGCGCAACACGCCGCGTCCTTCGAGCAACAGGCCCACCAGCTTGCGCAGCGACCCGCGAGCGCGAATGGCTTCGAGCGCCGCGCGGCCGATGAATGCTCGCTCGCGCGGCTCCAGCGCCACCGTCCAGCCGAGGCCGGACTCGAATGGATGGGTGCTCGCGTCCATGTCGCGGCCGTAGAGATTCATGCCCGCTTCGAGGCGCAGGGTATCTCGCGCACCGAGCCCACAGGAGGTAACACCGGCAGAATTCAACGCCTTCCACACCCGCTCCGCCTCCGGCGCAGGTAACATAATCTCGAAGCCGTCTTCGCCCGTGTATCCGGTACGCGCGACAAACCAACGGTCGATCTCGCGTCCAAAGAAAGGCTCTAGAGCAAGTGCGCTCGTGGCACCGGCGGCTGACAGCAGGCTCGTCGCCTTGCCGCGCGCTTCCGGGCCCTGCACGGCGAGTATTGCCAGCTCCGTGCGCTCCTGCACCTCGATGCCGAATTCCGCCGCGTGCCGGCGTATCCACGCGAGATCGCTGTCGCGCGTGCCGGCGTTGACGACCACGCGGAACCAGGATTCGTCGAGAAAATAGACGATGAGATCGTCGATGACACCGCCCGTGTCATTCAGCATGCAGCCGTAGAGCGCCTTTCCGGGCGCCTTCAGCTTGCCGACGTCGTTGGCGAGGAGGCGCTGGAGGAATTGCCGCACGCGCGCGCCCTTGAGGTCGGTGACGCACATGTGGGAAACGTCGAAGATGCCCGCACCGCGGCGCACGGCATGATGTTCCGCGATCTGCGAGCCGTACTGCAGCGGCATGTCCCAGCCGCCGAAATCGACGATTCTCGCGCCGAGCTTCTGGTGCAGGTCGAATAGCGGGGTTCGTCGTGTCACAGGTCACTCCGGCATCCAATTGAGCGGCACGGGCATACGATGCCCTTGCCGCCCTCTGTCCTGTGACCTGAGAGATCGGGCGCCAGCGGCGCCGCTCCCCTTCGGTGGGTGGGCGCCAGCGGCGTCCACCACTCTCC
>JBOIAB010000276.1:0-10579 GCA_050738635.1 Steroidobacteraceae bacterium | reverse complement strand
CTGCAGTTTCGCGGCAGCTGCCGCCGGCCGTAGCGCCGCCGGCGGCTCAGGAGGCGTCTTCGCCGAGAAGCAGGCGGAGATTTTCCGAATAATCGATCGGCACGGCGATCAGGTGGACGCCGCCGGCCGCGAATGCCTCTTCCAGCGCCGGAACCAGTTCGGCCGCGGAGTGCACCCGTCGGCCGCTCGCCCCGTACGCGCGGGCGTACATCGGGAAGTCGGGGTTGTTGAACCGCAAGCCCCAGTCCGCAAACCCGTCGATGGCCTGCTTCCACCGGATCATCCCGTAGGCGCCGTCGTCGATGATGAGCACGACCAGGTTGAGCCGGAGGCGCAGCGCGGTCTCGAGCTCCTGGCTGTTCATCATGAACCCGCCATCGCCGCAGACGGCCAGCACGCGGCGCTCCGGATAGAGCAGCGCCGCCATCATCCCCGACGGCAGACCGGCGCCCATCGTGGCGAGCGTGTTGTCGAGCAGCAGCGTGTTGGCGACGTCGGTGCGGTAGTTCCGCGCGAACCAGATCTTGTACATGCCGTTGTCCAGGGTCACGATGCCATCCGGCGGCATCACGCGGCGGACGTCGCGCACAATGCGCTGCGGCGTCAGCGGAAAGCGATCCTCGTCGGCCTGCTCGGCGATGCGCGCCAGAATCGAGTCGCGCAGCGAGAGCAGATCCGGCGACGGAGTGAGCTTGCCCTCGAGCGCCTCGGCGAGCGACGCCAGCGCGGCGGCGACGTCGCCGACGACTTCCACCTGCGGGGCGTAAATCTCCTCGACGGTCGCCGCCGTGAAGCCGATGTGGACGACCGGCTTGTCGCCAGGGCCGAGGACGAACGGCGGCTTCTCGACGGTCTCATGCCCGATCGTGACGATGAGGTCGGCGAGATCGATGGCGCGATGCACGTGATCGCGTTCGCTCAGCGCGGCCGTTCCAAGGTAGCGATCGGACGCGCCGGCGACCGAGCCCTTGCCCATCTGCGTGTTGAAGAACGGGATCTGTACCCGCCTGACGAAAGCCGACAGCTCATTCGCCAGACGGGGACGGCTCGCGGCCGCTCCCAACATTACCAGCGGGTATTGCGCCGCGAGGATGAGCGCCGCCGCCCGCTCGAGCGCTGCCGGATGAGCGACCGGCAGGGTGGTCGGATGCGGCGGCACGAGCGGAGCTTCGGGCGCACTCTCCGCAGCGACATCCTCCGGCAGCTCGAGGTGGACGGGACCCGGACGCTCCTGATGAGCGACCCGGAATGCTTCGCGCACCATCGAGGGAATGGTCGCCGTGCCGATGATCCGCTGCGCCATCTTGGTGAGCGGTGTCATCGTCGAGACGATGTCGACGATCTGGAATCGCGCCTGTTTGCGGCTCAGAATGCCCTTCTGCCCGGTAAGCATGACCATCGGCATGGCGCCGAGCTGCGCGTAAGCGGCTCCTGTCGTTAGATTCAACGCTCCCGGCCCGAGTGTCGCGAGGCAGACGCCGGCCTCGCCAGTCAGGCGACCGTGCGTAGCGGCCATGAATGCCGCGGCCTGCTCGTGACGTGTCAACACCAACTCGATGCTCGAGCGGCGCAACGCCTCGACGACATCGAGGTTCTCCTCCCCCGGAACACCGAAGATTCGCTTCACGCCCTCGCTCTCGAGAGCGGCCACCAGGAGCTGTGCACCGTTCATGGCTCGCTACCTCAATTCTTGGCGAACAACCGGTCGGCGACGAACGGGTTGCTTCTGCGCTCCGCGCCGAAGGTCGACATCGGCCCGTGCCCCGGCACGAACCGCACGTCATCGCCGAGCGGAAAGAGCCGCTCGCGGATCGATCTGATCAGCGCCTCGTGGTTGCCGCGCGGAAAATCGGTGCGGCCGATCGAGCCGGCGAAGAGCACATCGCCCACCCAGGCGCAGCGCTCGCGCGGATGAAAGAAAACCACGTGGCCGGGGGTGTGGCCCGGACAATGCAGCACTTCGAGCGTCTGGCCGCCCACCGTAACCCGATCGCCCTGCTCCAGCCAGCGGTCCGGCTCGAACGAGCGTGCCGGCGGAAAGCCGAACTGCGCGGCGGCCGCCGGCAGGGCCTCGATCCAGAATTGGTCCTCGCGCTGCGGGCCTTCGATCGGCAGCTTGCGCGCGCGCGCCAGCTCCGCAGTCGCCGCGCAATGATCGACATGCGCGTGGGTGAGGAGGATTTTCTCCAGCGCCACACCACGCCGGTCCGCTTCGGCGAGCACACGCTCGATCTCACCTCCCGGATCGACGACGGCACCCTGCCGACTGTCCTCGTCCCAGATGAGCGAGCAATTCTGTTGGAACGGTGTGACCGGGATGATGAGCGCGTGCATCAGGCGGGCACGATCCCCCAGCAAAAGGGATCCCCAGGGTCGAGGCGCAGCACCGATTCCGCCGTCACGTGCGCCGTCCCCGTGATGGTCGGCAGGATCTCGCCCTTGGCGCGATCGTGCCAACGATAGCGGCCGGTGAAGCTACTGCCGATCAGGCTCTCCTGCACCCACGGCGCGCCCTCCTCGAGCTTGCCGTCCGCCGCCAGGCACGCGAGCTTGGCGCTGGTGCCGGTGCCGCACGGAGAGCGGTCGTACGCGCCGCCGGGGCAGAGCACGAAATTGCGACTGCTTGCCGCCGGTTGCGATGGTGGTCCGAAGAGCTCGACGTGATCGACTTCGGGGAAGCCCTGGTCATTGACGGCGCGGCGCAGTCGGGCGGCTAGCCCGGTGAGATGCTCGAGATTGTCGAAGGCAATCGGTACCGCCGGCGCTTCGGCGAGAAAAAACCAGTTGCCACCCCACGCGACATCACCGCGGATCTCGCCCACGCCAGGGAGCGAGACACTGGCCTGGCGCGCTTTGCGAAAGCTCTTGACGTTGTTCACGTCGACGCGCCCATCATCGTAGAGACGCGCGTCCACCGGCCCGACCGGCGTATCGATGCGGATCGGCCCCGGCTGGCAGCGGCCCACGGCAGCGAGCGAGGCGACCAGACCGATCGTGCCGTGCCCGCACATTCCGAGATAGCCGACGTTGTTGAAGAAGATGACACCGGCCTGACAGTCCGGACGGTGTGGGCGGCAGAGCAGCGCGCCGACCACGGTGTCGGAGCCGCGCGGCTCGTTGACGATCGCGCGCCGGTAATGATCGTACTGCTCGCGGAAGCGCCGCAGCCGCTCTTCGAGCGGTCCGTCGCCGAGCTCCGGCCCGCCCTCGATGACGAGGCGAGTCGGCTCACCGGCGGTGTGCGAATCGATGACGCGAATGATGTCGGGGCGTGCGCTGGGCATGCCCCTATGTTAGCGCACCAGTATGCCGCGGCGCGATTCGCCCTTACCCGCGCCCAAGGGGCGGCCGCTCAGCCCGGGCCGCCCCGCTCAACCGCTCAAGGATTCTCGTCCGCTTCGGAATAGCGGCTCGGCCCCGCGCCGCCCATGTCGTCCTCGACGTCGAGATAGGCTGTCGTCACCGGCTGCAGATCGTGCCTCGCCACATCGCTGTCCGAATGCTGGACATCGTCCCGCAGTGTGTGATAGCTGCGCGAAAGCTCATCGAAAGATTCCCGCACGTCGCGCTTGTCGGCGCCCGGGTCTTCGACAGTACGACGGAACTCATGCGCCCGATCAGCGAAGTCGCGCGCCTCCCCGGTGTAGTCCGCATTCTCGTCGTAGCCACGCGGCGCCTCCTGCGCGTTCTCTGCAAACGCCTGCGCGTTGTCATCAAGCCTGTTGGCGGAGTGATCCAGGCCGCCATGGGGTGTCGTGGCGCAACCGGCGAGTGACACCGCTATGAAGGCGGCCGTGAGCCACCCCGCACGTCCCACAGTCATCATAAGCTTCTCCTGGGCCCTTTGGGCCGCAACAGTACCTGTCGTGGCAACGCCCCGCCGGGGCGCGCGGTTCCCTGTCAGCAAAGTTCCCTGTTCAGTGGCCGGGAACAGCGGCGTGCTGCGGTTCCGCCGCCTCCGTGATGGGCAGGTCGAGGTAACTGCCGCGCAGCAGGCTCAGCCTCACCGGCGTATGCGCCGCCGCGATCGACTCGGCGCTCACGGCCCGCCCCGATCCGTAGTTGATCTCGTGGTCCGGCCGCTTGCTGACTCGCAACACCATCACCAGGCGGGCGCCCGACTCGACGCGCACCGCCGTGACCCGCCGGCTGGTGAAGGCGAGCCATTCGGCCGCTCCGGGCGCGAGCGGCCGGCGTCGGGCCGGATCGCGCAGATAACTGGCACGAAATTCTTCCGCCGGCGCAAACAGATGGAAGTAATTGCCATCCGGCAACAGCTCATACAGCGCGACGGTGAGGTCCAGGTCGCGCTTGTTGGTGCTGACGAGCAGCTTGCCGGCGAACCGGCCGGCGATCTCGAGGCCCCCGGGCAGCGGCCCGCTGACGAAGGCGAAGCCGTTGTCCACCGGCACGCTGGCGGTCATCAGGCTCGGCGATTCCGGCCCGCTGTCGTCCTTGCGGCGCGCCAGGTTGGCCGTCAGGTGGACCTCCGCATGGCTCACCGGCTCGCGCGGAGTCAGGCTCCCCGAGCCGGCGTGCGGCTCGGTGGCGAGATAGAGCCGCACCCGGTCCTTGGCGAGATCATCGAGCGCGCCGGCGTGCTCCCAGACATTGGCACCCATGACCTGGAAGTTGACACGATCCGCCAGCAACGCCGGTTTCGGATCGTTGAGGAATAGATACGCGAACCACTGCAGCTCGATGCTGCGCAGATCGACGAACGCCGCGGGGTCGATGCGGTAATCGCGCAGGACCTCCTCGGCCCTGCCGCTGCGTATCTCCGTTTCGTCGTACGGGCCCGCGAGCAGCACCTGCGCCGCCTGAGGATCGTGCGCGTAGTGCTGCAGGAAGTAGAACAGGGTTCCTGCCTCACCGGGCGAGTAGTAACCGGTCAGCGACAGCACGGGGATATCGACGCGCGCGAGCTCCTGCGGCGACGGCACGAGGCGCCGCCAGTAATCGTCATAAGCGGGATGCTGCAGCCAGCGCCCGAAAATCGCGCTCGGCTGGCCGGCAAGGCGCGGCAGGTCGCGGAAGGGCTTGCCGCCGGCATACCACTTGGCGTCGAGCGCAGCGCACGACTCCGGGCTGCCGGTTGCGGCCGTGGCTGGGGACACGGGTCCCGGCGCAGCCTGCGGTAACACCGCCGGGCTGGTATCAGCCGCCGTGGCGCTCTCGCCGCGCTCCGTCTCGATGCGCTGCAACCAACAGTAGGCGGCGTTCAGCCCGATGCCGCCATCCCTGGGAAAGTTGACACCCGGCGCCATCGCATCCGAAGTCGCAATCGCCTTCAGCTGCGGCGGCAGGTGCTTCGCCACCGCCCAGGCGACGAAGCCGCTGTAGCCGTTGCCGTACATCCCGAGCTGCGCGTCGCTCCACGGCTGTTTGGCGATCCAGTCGATCACGGCGCGGGCGCGATCCCCCTCACCCTCGAAAGGAATCACCTGCCAGCCGTGGCGCCCGGCGCGTACGGCCGGTGTAAAGGCTATGACGCTCGCAAAGCCACGGGCGGCCGCCTCGATCGCATCATCATAGCCGCCCGGGGCGATGCGATATTGCAGCAGCGTCGTCAGCAGCTGGCTTGAGCTGCGCGGCCGCACGACGAGCGCGAGCACCTTGCCGTGGCCGGGAGTGTCGATCTCGACATCATCCTGGATGTTGTAACGCCGGTCCTCGTCGAGAGAGATGAGTCCCGGCGCGATCGGGCCGAAGCTGCGGTAGGCCTCGAAGGCGAGATACTGCCAGATGACGCCGAGTGCCTCGCGTTGACTGATCCGCTCGCGACCGCGCAGACCGTCGAAGCTCGCCTGCAGCGCCTGGGCATACGTCGCGGGGGATGCCTCGAGCCACGATTCGACGCGGTAGCCGTCGAAGTTATCGAAGATCGGGATGGTCTCCCAGAAGGCGAGATCGAACGCCTGCGCGAAGGGTAGCCGGTACTGCGCCTGCAGCGACATCGCGTGCGTGTACAGGTCGTAGACCAACGCCGGATCGGCCGGCGGGCGGTGCGGAGTGCCGCCGCGCAGCTGCTGCAGGTCGAGGCGCACCGAGTAGGCTTCATCGAAATTGCCGGCGACGAGCTGCAGGGCCGACATGTTGGCGAGATACTGCGCGCGGTTGTCGCTGAAGTACCCCGGAATGATGCGCGAAGCCAGGTCGCGCATCACGGTGGGAGTCGTGGGATCGTCGATTGAGGCCGGCGCATGGAATGGCAGGCTCTGCGCCGCCGCGAGCCGCGGCAGCAGCAGGAGCGCGAGGACGATGCCAACTGCTCTGCGCATCCCGCGAGCCCTACGGGGCCGGACCCGGGCCGACGCCCGGACCACCCTGGCCGCCCACGACCGCACGCCGCGCCGCCGCGCACGAGATGAACGCCGCATAGCTCCAGGCGAGGTGCTTGGCCGAGGTCTGCTCGCCGGTGCGCTGATCGAACTGCTCTGACATGTCGCCGCTTTCGGGGGTGTAGGCGCGGACCGTCTCGAGGTAACGGTCGCCCCGCGTGAGCAGCGCCTCGCGTTCGCCGTTGCCCGCGGCGGCACGAAAACACAGCTCGGCGGCCGCCAGAGTCGAGAAGTAGTAGGCGCCGCCGGAATAATAGCGGTCGCCGCGGTAGCGCCCAAGCGCCGGGCCGCGCGCCGCCGGCCGCCCGCGATTGATCGCGTAGTCCGCCTCGAACAGACTGTCGAGCACGTCGAGCGTGGCATGGATCCGCGGATCGCGCACGGAGTGCGCCGCGGCATCGTCCCCGGCCTGCAGTGCCGCGAGGATGACGGCGATGTCGAGCTCCTTGACGGAAGGCTCAGCCGAATCGAGCACACGCGAGCGGTAGTAGCCGCGGTCCTGCAGCCAGTAGCCATCGAGCATGCCGCGGATCGCCTCGCTCAGCGCCCGACAACCTTCCGCCTCGGCCCGCTCTCCCCGCGCCGCCAGCCAGTTGGCGCCCTCTGCGAGCGCTTGCGCGCTCACGCGCAGGGTGTAGTAATGCAGCCCGCGCTCCTCTTCCCAGATATCGAAGCAGGACTCGCGACAATGAGCCTGCGTGAAGCGCAAGTCGTCCCGCAGCAACTGCGCGCAAATCTCCCGCAGCTCGCCGTCGAGCGACACATCGCGCAGCCAACGCAACACCGTCAGCGCGCGCAATGCAGGACCGTCGTTCTGCGGCCGGCCCCAGTTGGAGATATCGAGAGTGCCATCCGGGTTGACACGGGTCTCGGCCGCGACAGCGTCACCGTGAACGCGCTCGAGCTCCGCGTCGGGACGCAGAAACTGCACGAAACCGGCCGCCACCCGCGGGCGCCACTCACCCGCGGCAGCCATGAGGCCGCGGCCGTCGAGCCGCGCGAGCGCGGCGCTGAAGCGCACTAACTCGCCGAAGAGCCGCGGCGCCTCGAAGCCCACCTGGCCCGCGAGATGCAGCAGCCGCAGGGCATCGATCACGATGGCCGAGTCGCGATACCAGTGAAAGAAGTAGTCCGGGTCAGGATCGTAGGCGGCTGGCACCGGCGAGGCGACCACCGCGCCCGGGGCCGGCCGGATGGTCTGATCGAATCCGGGACGCGTCTTGACGATGCCGAGCGGCGAGATGCTGCGCAACATCTGGCGTGCGGCGCAGGCGTATTGCCGATCGATCCAGTCAGAGAGCGTCGTCACGCGCGCCTCAGCCCTGCAGATGCGGGCTCGAGAAGCCCAGCCGGCGTAGCCCGGTGCGGACCTCCGGCGTGCTCATGAAGAGCTTCCACAGCAGGCCGCTGCGGAAGTTCTCGATCATGAGGATGATGGGGCCCTGATCGATCGCCAGGTGGGTGTCCGCATACCAGTCGCGCTGGGGACAGAACGCATCGACGAACCCGTGCGGGCGCCAGATCCGCTCGCCGAACGAGCCGAGGAAATGCCGCAACGCCTTCATGGCCTCGGCGGGCGCGTAGGGGAAGCTCGCGAGCGCGGCGGTCGGCGCGATCGTGCCGTTGTCATTGTCGGGCGAATGCACGGCGTAACCGTCGGGATCATCGCTCGCCGTCAAGCCCCAACAGTGCTCGCCGTACGCGCGATGGTGGTTGGGGTTGGCCACACAGTGCGCGTGATTGATGCGCACATGCCGCTGGTTCTGCTCCCAATAGTTCGCATAACGGTCCTGGAGGCCGCGCGGATCGAGGCCGCAGAAGGAGTAATGGGCGAAGAAGAGCGGGCCGCCGAAGGCCGGTCCGAGCGGCAGCTCGATACCGGCCCACTGCCTGCCGTTCAAGAAATCCCGCCCGCTGGCGAAGCCACGATGGTAGATGTGACCGTCGATCGGATAACGCGGCGCGCCGGCAGCGAGCACGTAGGTGATCAGGCATTCGTTCCAGCCGCGGATCTCCTGCTCGATGGCCCAGCCGTTGTTGGGACTCCAGTGCCAGTAGAGCACGCCGTGGGCGCCGCGCGCGTACCAGTCCCACTCGACATCCTCCCACAACCACGTCATCAGGTTCCGCACCCGGGCTTCCGCGGGAGTGTCGCGGTCGAAGTATTGCCGGGCCGTGAGCAGCCCCATGCAGAGGAGGGACGTCTCCACGAGATCGCCGCCGTCGTCTTTGCGTGAGAAGGGAAGCGTTGCCCCGCTGCGGCCGTCGAAGAAGTGCGGCAGCGCGCCGTGGTAACAGGTCGCGCGCACCAGGACGTCCAGCATGGCGCTCAGTCGCTCGAGTCCCTGCTCGCGCGCGATCCAGCCGCGCTCGACGGCGACCACGAGCGTCATGAGCGCGAAGCCCGAGCCGCCCGTGGTGACCAGATCATTCCCCTGCCTCCTGCCCGCGGGGCGCCGGTCGGGCGCGAGCCCGCTCACCGGGTGGCCCGCCTCCCAGAAGAAGCGGAAGGTCTGTCGCTGCACGCGCTCAAGCAGCTCGTCATCGCTCAGCGTGGCGAGCCGCGCGGCGCTCATTTCCTCGAATCGGAGGGTATCGGACACGGAGCTCAACTCCTTCCTTCACGCAGGTGGGAAGCGTTGCCGCGCGTGCCCGACGGATCCGCGGCGCGTCCCGCCGGGCTCTTGACCAGATGCACCACGCGGGCGAAAAGCGGATCGCGTGCCTGCGCGCCGCCGATGTGAATGACGCCGGTGCGCGCGAGCTCGTCGCCGAAGATCTCGACGACCCGCTCGAGCGTGTCGCCGTCGAGCGAGCCGAACACATCGTCGATGAGGACCCACGCGGGCGCCTGCAGCAGCACCCGGGCGAAGGCGAGCGCGAGCTGCTCGTCGCCGCTCAGCTCGCGATCCCAACGCCGTGAGAGGTCGAGGAGCGGCACCAGCCGATCGAGCCCGAGCCGGTGCAGCGCCTGTACACAGGCATCCGCGGCAAAGCCGTCGGGCTTCAGCGGATAGGCCAGCACTTCCCGCAGCGAGCCCTGCGGCAGATAAGGCGTGCCACGCGGGAAATAAAGAATCTGCTCGCCCGCCGGCATGACGATCCGGCCGGTGCCGAGCGGCCAGAGACCCGCCAGCGCGCGGAACAACAGCGTCTTGTTGGTTCCCGGCTCGCCCACGATGAGCAGCCGCTCGCCGGTACGCACCTCCACCGTTCTCTCGCGCAGCATGTCGCGGCCGGCGGGCGATGTCACCTCGAGACCGTCGATGGCGATCCGCCCGGCGATGCCCTCCGCGTAGGTGATATGGCTCTCGACCTCGTGTTTGACGTCGGTGGTCACGACGGCACGGCGGAAATTTGCCACCCTGAGGAGCGTCGCGCGCCAGTCGGCAATGTTGGGGAAATTGTCGACGAACCAGCGCAGCGAGGCCTGTGCCGTGGTGAAGGCGGCCGCGGCCTGCATCAGGCCGCCGAAGGAGAGCCGGCCGGAGAAGTAGAGCGGCGCTGCCACGAGCAGCGGCGCTACGAGCAGCACCCAGCCGAAGCCTGCCGTGATCCAGGTGAGATTGGTGAGCCCGGTGACCAGGCGCTGGGTGGCACGCAGCACCCCCTGCAGGCTGGCTTCGAGCCGCCGCCGCTCGCCCTCCTCGCCGGCCGCCAGTGTGATGCCGTCCAGGTGCTCATTCACGCGCACCAGCGCGAAGCGCAGGTCCCCCTCGCGCGCGTAACGCTCCGCGTTGCGGCCGATGAGACTCCCGCCGACCCAGTAGGAGAGAAGCGAGCCCACTGCCGCGTAGATGAACGCGGCCCACACCATATAGCCGGGCACCGGGAAGTCGCGCCCGGCCAGGGTGAGCACGAACCCGCGCGAGAGGACCCACAGGACCCCGACGAAGGCCACGAGCGTCACCGACGCCTGAATGAGCCCGCTGCCGAGGTCGCCGGATAGCTCGCAGAGATGGCGCGCATCATCGTGCATGCGCTGATCGGGGTTGACGCCCATGGGCCCGGCATTGGCGAGCCAGAAGGCGCGCCGCGGGCTCATCCAGTCGCGGATGAGATCGCCCGTGAGCCCCTCGCGCAGCTTGACCTTCAAGGTCTCGACCAGCCAGCGCTGCGCCACGTTGAGGACCAGAAGGCCGCCCGCGATGATGAAGAACACCCCGAGCTGAACGACAAAGTCCCTGAAATCCCGCCGCGTCAGCGCATCGTAGAAGGGCTGGTTCCACCTGTTGAGC
>JBOIAB010000275.1:0-6751 GCA_050738635.1 Steroidobacteraceae bacterium | reverse complement strand
GCTGGTTCCAGAGCGTCAGCTGGCCCGAGATAGAAGCATTCTGATCGATGCGTGCCTCGACCTGCAGGGGACCGTCAACCAGCCTCGACTTCGGAAAGTCATAGACCACTGCCTCACCGTAGTGCGCGCCATCGCTGCGGCCGCCGATCCAGCCAATGAGATTGTTGCGGTTGGCGGGAGTGAAAGGCAGGATGTCGATGAATTCCGGCGTTTGCTGTCCCGGCAGCGTCATGAGCACGTAATTCGCCTCCACGTCCTGCGGACCCTCCTCCTGGGAACGGACCTCCGTCGAGACTTGCCAGAGGTCCTCGCGGTTGTAGAACACTTCTGCGTCAGTCATGTGATACAGGGCGTACACCTCGGCCTGCGCGGTGAGCAGCAACTCGGGGAAGCGCACATGCGCGCGCAAATCCGCCGGCATGGCCGACTCGTCCCGGAACAGCGCCGGGAACAGGTTGCGATACGCACCGAGAACCGGGTCATTCGAGTCAAACACGTAGAACGTCGTCGCACCCGTGTAGGCGTCGATGACGATCTTCACGCTGTTGCGGATGTAGTTGAATGGCTGATCGCCGAGCAGATAGCGGCGCGAATAGGGATATGTGTTCGAGGTCGTATAGGCGTCGATAATCCAGTAGAGCTTGCCGTCGCTCGCAACGACGATGTAGGGATCCGGGTCGAGAGTGAGGAACGGTGCCAGCGCCTGCACGCGCACGAGGATATTGCGGCGCATGAGCAGGCGGCTATCGTCGGTGACGTCGTCACTGAAGGGAAGCTTGGCGATATCGCCCCGATCGTACGCAATGAGCGTACGACGTAGCAGTCCGCCGAGCCGAATCCCACCGCTGCCCTGAAAAGAGGCTAGATTGTTCTGTTCGCCCTGCGGGTAGTTGAACTCTCTCTGGCGCGTCTTCACGTAGACGTCGGTGTCGGTGAGCTCGCCAAAATAGATCTGCGGCTGGGTAACCCCAAGGCCCGGGAGGGAGCTCTCGACCGGCATGTTCTGCAGAACGAGCTCCGGCAGGCCCTCCGGCGTGAAGCCGTTGACGGAGGTCATCGCGACGCCGTATCCGTGGGTCTAGATGAGCTTCTCGTTGATCCAGGTCCGGCTGCTCACCGGCAGCTTCTGCACGTTGAGCTCGCGCGCCGCAAGCATCATCTCGCGCAGCTGACCTCCTACCCGGTACCGATCGATATCGATTTCAGGGAAGTCGTAGTAGGTGCGGATCTCCTGGATCTGGCGCAGCGTATCCTGCAGCGCCCGCCAGTCCCACAGACGGATGTTATCGAGGGTCGTTTGATTCTGGGACTGATCGACGGCAGCGACTCCGGCATCGGCCGGGAAAGGATGGACCTGGATCCGCTCCAGATCGTAGGCCCGGCGTGTGAACTCAATATTGTGCGCGATGTAGGGCCGCTCGCGGTTGAGCTGGTTCGGCCTGACGACCAGGGTGCTGACGTACCACGCCACGAGCTGAACGGCGATGTAACATGCCACGGCGGGAACCACCGACCCGACGATCCACATCAGACGCGGCGTACGCACCGCGGCGGTCAGAGCGATGGCGGCGCCCACGAGCAGCGCCCCACATACCACGAGGAGGCCCGTGAGCGTGATATGGGCTTGCGTATAGTCGACCCCCGAGAAGATGGCGTGATCGCCGAACAGCCGCTCGAAGCGCCCAAAGTAAACCTGCGCCGCGATGGTGAGCAGCAGTGCTGCGACCGCGATCGAAAGCCCTCGCCAGGGTCGTGTCAGGTTGACGACGACGGGCTGGCGGGTGAGCGCCCGTGCCCCGGTCGTAATGCCGACGAACACGGCCGCGACGACGCAAACGATCGCCGCGAGCATCGTGAGCCATCCCGTGAGCAGCTCCCACGCAGGAAGCTGGAACAGGTAAAAGCCCAAGGGCCTGCCGAAAATCGGATCGAGCGTGGCGGTATGCGGAGCATAGCGCCAGAGCACAAGAGTCCTCCAGCTCCCGGACAGAGTCGCGCCGGCCTGGGCCGCAATCGCAAGGAATACGACGAGCGCCGCCAGATTCAGCAGTGGCCCGATGGGCAGCTCCACGCGCCGCGCGTTGACCATGATTGTCGCCCCCCGCAGCTCACCGAGATGCGCGGGCCGAAGTGCCCAGTACGCCCCGTAGAGCACGCTGAACGTGACGACGGCGAAAGCACAGAAGACCGCGACTCGCAGGGCGACCCGAGTCCAGAACACCGACGCATAGCCGAGCGCGCCGAACCAGAGGGAGTCAACGTAGTACGAAATGGTGGTGGAGCAGAGGTAGGCCACGACGACCACCACCACGATCGTGAGCATCAGCATGCGGGGTCCGCGTGACCGCGGCCGCGGCGTCACTGGACCGTAGCGTTGGCCTACCCGCTCGAACGGATTGCGTCTCACGTTTGCCCCGCTGTACTCGACCCGGCCCCACAAGACCTGACAAGGATAACAGAGCCGCAGGTCAGCGCACGCCGAGGCGCCAGAGCGATATCACCTCGGCAGCGCGCGCGGCGTGGAGCGGGTCGGCTTTGTCGAACGCCCGGGGATGATTCGGCCGCGCATCGCGTCGATCCAAGACCTGCAACCCCGCCGCGTCGAACGCACCGAGCAGCTCCGATCTGGACCGTAGGCCCAGGTGCTCCGCGAGATCCGAAAGCAAGACCCAGCCCTCGCCTCCGGGCTCAAGGTGCGCGGGCAGCGCGCCCACGAATTCCCGCAGCATGCGGCTCTCGGGGTCGTAGATCCCGTGCTCGATGGCAGAGCTCGGCCGCGCGGGAACCCAGGGCGGGTTGCATACGACGAGCGCGGCCCGCCCTTCGGGAAAGAGATCCGCCTGCACAACTTCCACTTGCGCCGCCAAGCCAAGATGCTCCAGGTTCTCGCGAGCGCACGCCAGCGCGCGAGGATCCCGGTCGGTGGCGACCACACGCCTGACGCCGCGCCGCGCGAGCACGGCGGCCAGCACGCCCGTCCCGGTGCCGATGTCGAAGGCCACGCCGGACAAAGACCCAAAATCCGGCAGTGGCACCGTGGCGACCAGATCAACGTATTCACTTCGAATCGGCGCAAACACCCCGTAGTGCGGATGGATTCGGCCGCCGACCGCCGCGATCGCAATTCCCTTGGTGCGCCACTCGTGTGCGCCGATGAGGCCGAGCAACGATCGCAGCGAGGTTACCGAGGGTCCCTCTCCCGGGCCATAGGCTTCCGCACAGGCTTGTCGTACGTCGGGCGCACGTCGCAACGGAATGCCGTAGTCCTCGTCGAGCGGCACTAGCAGCATGCCCAATGTGCGCGCCCGCTGCGATCGCGCCTGGCGATGGCGATTGAAGGCTTCGGCAGCCGACGCGGCCATCGACGATGCAGCCAACGTCTTCGGCTCGCGCGGCCGGCGATCGGCGCGCCTCGCCAACGCAAGCAGCAGCTGGCGCGCGTTCTGGAAGTCGCCGCGCCACAGCAGCGCGCTGCCTTGGCACGCGAGGCCATACGCATCATCGGCCGTGATGCGCTCATCGGTGATGACCACGCGCCTAGGGGGCGGCGCACTCTCAGAGCGCCAGCGCGCGGAGCGCGCCTCGCCGTCCTCTGTCCAATGAAGGACCGGGTGCGCGCCGACGCTAGAGCCCGGTGTAGTCACTGCCATTCGCGACGAGTTCCCGGTTGGCCCTGGCGATCAACGGAGTTCATGACGAAACGATTCCCGTTGCAAACTCACATCGGCTCAGCGCGAACTTGCCCAATGCAGTGCTGCTCACCTATCCCGATTCCGGACACGGCTCGCTGTTCCAGTTCCACGAACCGTTTACGCGGCAGGCGCTGACGCTATCTTGTGACCAGTAACCTGGGCTCGCAGGCACTGGATAGATGTGTCCGGCGGGAAGTCCAGCGTCGCATCATTCGACAATTTTGTCACCGCGGCGCACCCGCGAGATTCACCCTGTCAAGGCAACGGTCTGGGCAAGGACTTCCGCAGAGGTGCGGAAGTCGAGTTTGCGTGGCCGCTGGTTGAGTCGGCGAGCGATTTCATGGAGCTCCTTCCGGGCGTAGACCGCAAGGTTCTCCCCCGCTGATCGATTCTGCCGTCGCCTAGCAATCTGGCATAGTTCTCGTCGCTCCAGCGCCCCGCGCGGTGCCACCGCACTATTTTCGATTCGCCAGCTCTTGCTTGATTTGCCAGAGCACTTCGTTCGTCCGCTTTGCCGACCTGTGGATCTTCCGCAGATATTCGATATTACGCTGAACGCAAGCCCGACAGGCACGAAGGCGACGCAGCTCAATCCGAACCAATGGACCATCTCGCGGACCTCCCCGTGATGCCCCAGGATACCCGCTCGGCGCCTATGGCGCCCCTCCTCGTCGGGGCCGCAGCATGAAAGGCCCTCGCAACCGCTAGCTGTCGCCGCGTCCCAGGCAGTCACCGCTTGCGGTACAATCAGCCACGCGCGGAGCAATAACCATGCGATTCCACTGGCTCGCAGTTGCGACGAAGTTTGTCCTGCTCGGACTCGTACTGAAGACCGTCCTCGTGCTCTTGACGTTGCCGCTCATGCTAGTCGACTACCACATCGCGAGCCGCTACTGGCGCTCTCTCTTCCGCCGAACACTCGCCTAACGCCTTCGAGGCACCGCCCGGCGCCATTCGGACATACCAACGTAACGGACTGGTCTCGCTCCGCTCCGGCGCCCAGGAACGACCGCCAAGCGGAGGATCGCGCCGGCAAGGCGGCAGTCTGGATTTGGCCGCACGGCGACGCACCGTCGCTACTGACCGAAGCCGTCGCTCGAAGGGTGTCTTGCTGTCACCAAGCAGCCAGTCAGGCGAGGCATGGTCAGCGGGACCGCCGCGTCGCGACGATCTGCACCATGCCACGCGGTCCCGGATCGCATGCGACGCTAAGGCCACACTGCTCGAGAGTGCCTACGACCGTATTGGGGTCCAACCGCAGCTCCGGATAATGACTCACCCGCATCGACCACGTGCCGTTCTGCAGCTCATGCACGATGTCGTGCACGAGCATGCGGTGCGGCTCTTCCTCCAAGAAGCAGGTGTGAATGCGGTCCGCGTCGCTACGCACCGAGATAAACCGCGCATCCCCTTGCGCGGGGCGCGTGTAATCCCGGAAAGTCGTCAGAAAGCGGCCACCGGGCGCGAGGAAATCTGCCGCCCGACTGCAGAGGAGTTCGACCTCACCCTTGCTCGAGAGATGCGTCAGCGTGTCACCCATGCACAGAATCAGAGCCGGCGCAGCGTCAAGGTGTCGTGCGAAATCAAGCAAATCGGATTCGATAACGCGAATATTCAAACCTTCGTCCAGTTGCCTCAGCTGGGAAAGCAGGACGGCCGACGAGTCAATGGCGGCCACGGCATACCCAATACGGGCGAGTGGAATAGCGTGCATGCCGAAACCCGCACCCAAGTCGACAGCCAGTTCTCCTTTGGAATGCGGCAAATTTAACGCCGCCATCTGCAGCTCCTTGCCTGAGGGCGGCCGACGGTCCGCCGGACATCCACAGGTAGATCGGCGCCAGCAGCTGGGCATAGTGATCGGTCACGGCATTCATATTCACGCGCTTCCGACGGTGAAACCAGTCTGCTCGATTGGCGGACTACGCCCCGGATTTCCAAGCGGCGAAAACTCGTACCGCCGATTCGGCGTAGCTCGCGATTTTCACATCGTCTCATACGAGACGAGCATGGTGCCGCGTTCGAACTCCGGCCTTGCGCTCCCGGCACGAGCAATTGAGCACAGCCGATTACGTCTGGGATACTGCCGGCGGCAACCCGTAACGCTGCATCGTTGCCAGGAGCGCGGCTCGGTCGGGCGGGCCGCCAGCATTGACGATCGATCCGACTTCGCGGAAATAAGCCGGCCCGATATCCGGCGTGTTGATCACGAGCGCCCGCGCCACGAGCGCGTGCGGGTTGCTGAAGGCATGAATCACACCACACGGTGTTGCCATGGCCTCGCCGGGCCCCAGATCCCGCGTCTCGCCGCCCACGGTGTAGCGCAGCGTTCCTTCGAGCACGTACAACAGCTCTTCGTTAGCCGAATGGCTGTGCGGCGGCGGCACATTGGAGCCCGGCGGTACGCGCAGCTCGAAGCAGCCCATCTGGCAGGCATTGTCCCCCGCTTGTACGTACCGGATCTCAATTTGCCCGACGCGGATGATCTCCGGCGTGGCTCGCGTTTGGGTCTCACTCATGGCAGTCCCCTCCGTAAAAACTCTCTACCGCACACAAGATTACCCGGAACATGGCGAGGTGCCAATACAACCAACCCGCCTAGCCCACATCAGGGCCGCGTGAGAGTAGCCATTGGTATCGGCAGCGCTGACGCCGGTCACGAGTAATACGGGTGACATTCCTTCCCTGCGGACTTTCCTAGAACCGAACCACCGGTAGACTTCCGGTAGACTTCGGCGTCGAAAACATGCCGCGTTTTCCCGCAGAAATCCGCAGGGTCTCGCCTTGCTCAGCTCGTAACCCTTTGTATACCCGAGAATTTCAGGGTGACACCTCACCCTACGCCTTCTCCCCTACCTCTAACCCCGCAGATTTAAACGAAACCCCGCACGAGTGATCCGGGCAATACCCGTCCGGATTCTTCGCCAGATACTGCTGGTGATAATCCTCGGCATAATAGAACGCCGGCGCCTGCTGAATCTGGGTCGTGATCGCGCCGTAACCCGCTTGGGACAGTTCGCGCTGGAAGTCGCGGCGTGACGCCTGCGCGGATGCGCGTT